>DASUPX010000485.1:0-9089 GCA_036280905.1 Rubrobacter sp.
CTGCGAGAGGGTAAATTAGACCAGAGGGAAGCGGCCGTCGACGCTCTTAGAGCCGGACACAGCCACTCCTAGCAACACGATGCGAGAGGGGCCGGAGATCAACCTCCGGCCCCTCTCGCCTGCTGGGCGTGGCTTGTTTCCATGGCGAACCGCGATAGTACGCCGTTTCTCCAGGCGAAAGGGTGTGTGATGGGCACCCTCCACCACCCTGGCTGACAAGACGAGTCGGGAAGAGGGCCGGGCCCCGCTTCCGGGCTCGGATCCCGACCCCTTTCGATGCCAGCACCCCCCGACGGTCCACGGACCCCGGCGTCATCTGGCCGGGGGAGTCCCCTCTACCGCGGTATCGTCCCCAGCCGCCGAGCCTTCGGAGAAGAAGGCCCAGCACTTCATCCAATACTCGCCTTCGGGGTCGATGGGGTCCTCAAGGTCCCCCCTGGCGCGCACGAAATCCTGCGAGAAGGTTCTGTCTGAAAAAGACATCTCCGCGGGGACCGAGCGGTCCCACCAGTCGATGGCCTGCCCCGTATAATCCCCCTCGAAGAGGTCGCAGTGTACCGAGGAGACGTCCCCTCGCCACGTCCCTTCGACCACGGCCACCTCGCCTTCCCAGCGCGCCCGCACTATCTTCAGAGCGTAGTCGGGCTCCGAGGAGACACTGGCGCTCCCCCCCGGCCTGAGGCTAGCGGGAGCCGGCGTAGCGCTTTGCTGGGACGGGGGAGCCTCTGGCGGTCCTACTCCCGCCGAAGAGAGGATGAGTAGGGAGGCGAGATAGGTGACCAACGTCGCAAGGAAGAGTACGGCGGCGAGTGCTACCCCGACGACGATCTTCTGCCCGAGACCCAATGCCAAGAACCAATCTACCAGGCGCATCGGGTTATCTTAGCCCAGTCCCTTCGTCGAATCTCATTCAAGTCTCGTTCCTCAGGTAGATGCATCGTTGCGAGTCGCAACGCCTTGCTACACGATAGAGCGACGAACGCAGCTTGATCGAGGCGTTAGACGTTTTGAAACGGACGCAAGAAAGTTCCATCGGGGATCATCGAATCGTGGGCGTATAATGCGGGCCGTGATCGTGGACAACGCCATCTACGTGGACGGGAGGCGGACGGAGGAGCCGTCCACCCTGCAGGAGACCTACGAGGCCGTCAGGGAGCGTCGGGGGACCGCCTGGATCGGGCTCTACAGGCCCACGCAACGGGAGTTCTCCTCCGTCTCGGAGGAGTTCGGGTTGCACGACCTTGCGGTCGAGGACGCGACGGAGGCCCACCAGCGGCCCAAGCTCGAGCGCTACGGGGATACCCTGTTCGTCGTGCTCAAGCCAGCCCGTTACCTCGACGAGGAGGAGAGGGTCGAGTTCGGGGAAGTCCACGCCTTCGTGGGCGAGGGCTTCGTCGTAACCGTTCGCCACAGCGAGGCGCCCGACATAGCCGCCGTGCGCCAGGACCTCGAGGCCGACCCAAGGCTGTTGCGCAGAGGGCCAGAAGCCATCCTGCACGCCATCATGGACCGCGTCGTGGACGACTACATGCCCGTGGTCGAGGGCCTCGGCATCGACATCTCCGAGATCGAGAGCGAGGTCTTCAGCGGTAACCCGAGCGTGTCGCGCAGAATCTACGAGCTCTCGCGGGAGGTGATCGAGTTCCAGCGGGCCACCGAACCCTTGAGGGGCGTGCTCGGGAACATTATCGAGGACGAGCCAACCGACGTCGACCCCGAGGTAAAACGATACCTGCGCGACGTCCAGGACCACCTCCTCCAGGTTACCGAGAGGCTTGCCGGGTTCCGCGAGCTCCTGCAAAACATCCTCAGCGTCAACCTGACCCTCTCCAGCCTAGCCCAGAACGAAGAGGTAAAAAAGATCTCCGCCTGGGCCGCCATACTGTTCGCCCCCACCCTGGTAGGAACCATCTACGGCATGAACTTCACCCACATGCCCGAGCTGAACTGGTTCTTCGGCTACCCCTTCGCCCTCCTCCTGATGGCCCTGATCTCCCTGACCCTCTACATAATCTTCAAACGCCGCAACTGGCTCTGAATAGAGGCATCAGGCTACAGGTTTCAGGCAACAGGTCTTCGATACCGGGCCCGACCGGATGCTGGCGCTCACGATGGCGGGAAGACACGTCGGTTCTGCTCCCCCGTCATTCCCGCCTCTTTCTCGTCATACCCGTCTCTTTCCCGTCATTCCCGCGAAAGCGGGAATCCACGGCCAGCACGGCGGGTTGATTCTTCGCGCCCCGGTGTTGCCGTCATCCGGCGCAGGCCACTTTCCTGAAGCCTGAAACCTGTAGCCTCTTCCCCTGAGCGGGTCATCCCTCCCGAGAAACGCCAAAAAGCTGACGGCTGATAGCTGACAGCTGACAGCTCAAAAATACCCCATTTGGGGGATGTGTCCCGCTGATACCGGGGGTTAGTCTGTGGGAGTTGCCTCGATGAGCTTGGAGACGTTGGCCTCTGCTGGCCTATCTCTTCTGGAAAGGAGAACGATTGTGGAGACGGTGATCCAGGGTTCTACCCTAGAAACCTTGCGGGCTGGCCTGCGTGGCACGGCGTACGCGCCCGGTGAGGAGGGCTACGACGCGGCGAGCCAGGCCTGGAACCTGGCCGCCCACCAGCAGCCCGCGCTCGTGGTCGTTGCTGGGGGTGCCGCCGACGTGATAGCCGCTGTGCGCTTCGCCCGTGACGCGGGTATGGGCGTCGGGGTCATGGCGACCGGGCACGGGGTCGGCATGCCCTGCGACGGTGGGGTCCTGATCAACACCTCGGGCATGAGGGCCGTCAGGGTAGACCCGGTGGCAAGGACGGCGAGGGTGGAAGCAGGGGCGTTGTGGAAGGATCTGGTCCACGAGGCCGCACCCCACGGTCTGGCCGGCCTGATGGGCTCGACCTCCGGGGTGGGGATCGTCGGGTACACGATGGGGGGCGGCTTCGGCTGGCTGGGCCGCAAGTACGGCTTCAACGCCGCGAGCATGCGGCAGGCCGACGTGGTCACCGCCGACGCTGAGCTCGTTCGTGTCGGCGCCGATGAGCATCACGAGCTTTTCTGGGGCCTCGGCGGCGGGGGAGGCAACTTCGGGATAGTCACCTCCCTGGAGTTCGACCTCTACCCCGTTGGAACCCTCTACGCTGGAAACCTGATCTACCCTATGGAGAAGGCGGCCGAGGTGCTGGAGGCCTACGCCGACTGGAGCGCCGACCTTTCGGACGAGTGGTCGACGGGCGTGGCGTTCCTCAACGTTCCACCGCTGCCCGCCGTCCCCGAGCCGCTGCGAGGCAAGTCGGTGATAGCGCTGCGTGGCTGCTACTGTGGCGGGTCGCCCGACGACGGCGAAGAGCAGTTGCGTCCCGTGCGGGAGAAGCTCGGCGAGACGATCATGGACACCTTCGGCCCGATGCCGTTCGCGGCCATGGATGCCATAAGCATGGACCCCGTCGACCCCATGGGCGCCCGCCAGCACTCCGAGATGCTGGCCGACCTCACCCCCGAAGCGATAGAGACGCTCGTTGAGGTAGTCGGCGCTGGTTCCGAATCGCCCCTCATCGTGCTCGAGCTTCGTCAGCTCGGCGGCGCCCTACAACGCACCGCCGACCGCCTGAGCACCATGGGCGCGGGCGAATCCCGTTTCATAATGAACGGGGTGGGACCGGCCTTCACGCCCGAGATGGCGGAGGGCGTCGTGGCCTACCTGAAAGGGGTGGCTGAGGCCACCCGCCCCTTCCAGACCGGCGACACCTACGTCAACTTCATGGAGCTCGACGGCGCCAGCCCCGAGAGGGTAAGGGCCTCCTACGCGCCGGAGGACTACGAGCGCCTCGTCGCCCTGAAGGACAGCTACGACCCGAACAACCTCTTCCGCTTCAACCGCAACATCCCACCCTCCAGGAACGGAAGCTAGCACAACCTGCAGACGGAGATTGGGGGCCGCCTCGTGCGGCCCCCGTTGCTATGGACCGAGGCTCCCCGGCGTGAGATATTGTCGGCATCCTCGTGGGAAGGG
The DNA here is from genome assembly GCA_036280905.1 of Rubrobacter sp. Lineage (GTDB taxonomy): Bacteria > Actinomycetota > Rubrobacteria > Rubrobacterales > Rubrobacteraceae > Rubrobacter_D. The sequence continues at coordinate 4,002 of DASUPX010000485.1, forward strand.
GAATCTGGGCCAACCCTCGACTACCTCCTCCCCACTACCGGGCAGGGGGGTCCCCATGAGCACGGAAGCCAGGAACGCCGGCGGCGCTGATAGCCCGCACCTGCGGCGCGAGCTACGCCTGTGGGAGGCGGTCGGCATCTCGCTGGCGCTCATGGCGCCCTCCATGGCGGCCAACATCAACCCTCAGGGGACGGCGGGCAGCGTGGGCCGCGCCGTGCCGCTCGCGTTCGCGCTGGCGACCATCGGCGTGCTACTCATCGCCTGGACCTTCGTAAGGCTCACCCAGCGCTTCGACCACGCCGGCAGCGTGTACGGCTTCGTCGGGGCCACACTCGGCCCGCGGACCGGTGTGATCTCGGGTTGGGCCCTCATGGGCACCTACACCTTCTACGGCGTCGTAACCGCCACCGCGGCCGGCATCTTCGGGGCCGAGTTTCTCGACGCCCTTGGCATCTGGACGGACCAGCCGGGCTGGGCGCCGTTCGTGGTCGGCGCCATCGCGCTGGCCGGGGTGTGGGCGCTCGCGGCCTCGAACATCAGGGGGGGTACCAGGGTGCTCCTGGTGATCGAGGGCACCACGGTCGCGCTCATCCTCGTGGTCAGCGTGATCATCCTGCTCAGGCTGGCCACGGACACCGCCCCCAACGGAAACACCCTTGATCTCTCGGTGTTCACGGTACCGGGCGGGACTGGCCTCTCTGCGGTGTTCCTCGGGGTTGTCTTCGGGTTCCTCTCCTTCGCCGGCTTCGAGGCTGCCGCCACCCTGGGTGAGGAGGCGCGGGAGCCGCGCCGCGACATACCGCGCGCGATCCTCTGGGTCGCCGTCTTCGGCGGCCTGTACTTCATCTTCGTCACCGCCGTCGAGGTCATGGGTTTCGGGACCGACGCGAAGGGCACCCGGGCATTCATAAACTCGGGCTCGCTGTTGGGTGACCTCGGCAGCCAGTTCGTCGCCGGTTGGGTGGGAGAGCTGATCACGATAGGTGCGGCCGTAAGTGCCTTCGGCTGCGCGCTGGCGTGCGTGGTTGGCGCCACCCGCCTGCTGTACGCGCTCTCGCGCGACGAGGTCGGACCAGCTCCCCTCGGCACCGTATCCCCCGGAAGCGGCGTCCCCGCGCGCTCCACGGCCACCGTCGCCCTTGGCGCCTACGTCATCATCGCCCTCGGCTGGTTCGTGTTCGGCGTAGCGCCCTTCGACCTCTTCGTCGCCTCCGGAACGATAGGCACCCTGATCCTGCTCCTCGTGTACGCCCTGGCCACCATAGGGGCAGCGAAGCTGCTGTTTTTCTCGGGCGAGCGGCTGGTCGCCGCCTGGGAGGTAATAGTGCCCTTCCTGGCGCTGGTGCTGATCGGCTACACGCTGTTCCGGAACGTCTACCCCTACCCGACGGACGCCGCTGCGTGGTACCCGATCATCGCCGCTCTCTGGGTCATGGTGGGAATAGCGGTCACGTTCGTCCGAAACGCCGCAACGCGGCGGGCCGGCGAGCGGTTGATGGAGGAAGAGGGCCTGGCTGCTGAGTCGGACTCCAGGACCGGGGGCTACGGCTAGGCACGACGCCGTGGACCGAAGAGCCAGGGCGTGAGATATTGGGCGCGCCATCGTGGACAGGACGTGCGACAGAGCCGCAGGGGGTGCGATGCAAGAAGAGGAGATCAGAGCTTTACCCCAGGATACCTTGTGGGTGAGGTTCACGTTCGTGGATCATGCGGGCATCCCGAAGGCAAAAGCCGTCTACAGGGACGGCTTCGCCGGCAGGGCGAGGTCCGGGGTGGGCCTCGCGAAAGGGGTCCTGGCGCTCGACCCGAGCGGGGCTCTCAACCTCGAGTCGGGGCTGAGCGCGGTGGGGGAGTGCCGCCTGATCCCCGACCTCTCTACGCTGACCCCCCTGCCCTTCGCCCGCGGGCAGGCGATGGTCGCCTGCGATATGACCGAGCCCGACGCGACCACGCCCTGGCCAGGATGCCCGCGCAGCGCCCTGAAGCGGATGCTCGGACGGCTATCGGAGAGGGGCTACAGGACGGTCGCCTCCTTCGAGGCCGAGTTCTACGTCTGGGGTCCGGAAGGTCCGCTGGACATGACGCCGTACGCGACGAGCTGGGCCCTGACCCCGGCGGCGGAGTTGGCCGCGGAGCTGGCCGAGGCCCTTCGGGAGATGGGCATTCGCCCGGAACAGTTCCACGCCGAGGTGGGGCAAGGCAACCTGGAGCTCTCCGTTGGGGAGGACGAGGCCCTGACGGCGGCGGACAAACGCGTAATGGTGCTTGAGGCGATCCGGGGCGTAGCCCACAGGCTGGGCCTCGAGACCACGATGGCCCCGAAACCATACCTTGAGGGGGCCGGCAACGGCCACCACCTGCACGTGAGCCTCTACGAGGACGAATCTTCCGTGCTCTTCGACGAGACGGGCGCCCTGAGCAGGGCCGGAGCCGGGTTCGTGGCCGGCATACTGGAACACCTCCCGGCCGTCATGGCCTTCACGGCTCCCTCACCAAACTCCTACCAGCGCCTGACACCAGGCATGTGGTCCTCGGACTTCGGCGCCTACGGCGTGGACAACAGGGAAGCCGCCGTGAGGCTGGCGTCCCCCGTGGCCGGCAGGGAATCGGCCACAGCCAACGTCGAGCTGAAGCCGGCCGACGTCACGGCCAACCCCTACCTGGCCCTTGCCGCCGTGCTCGCCGCCGGGATGGACGGCATGGACCGCGGCCTGGACCCCGGCGAGCCCACCATGGTAGACCCCGCCACCCTGAGCGAAGAAGAACGCGCCTCCCGCGGCATCCGGAGGCTCCCCGCCTCCCCAGACGAAGCCCTGGACGCCCTGGAGAGAGACGAAACCCTAAAGGCGGCCCTCGGAGAACCACTGGTACGCACCCACATAGCCGTAGCCCGAGCCCAGGCCGCAATAGCCAGAGAACTCTCCCCGGAGGAGATAGCAGCCACAGCCGCAACGCTCTACTAGAGAGCTATCAGCCATTAGCGGTCAGCCGTCAGCTTTTCGCGGTTCGACGCTCCTGGTTGAAAACTGAAACCTGAAGCCTCAAAAAAGGAGACAAGGTGACGGAACCGCTAGACCTGACGTCTGTTCCCGTGGTGGACAATCATTGCCACGGCATCTTGCTGGACCAGGATTTCGGAGACACGGACGGCTGGCGGGGGGCTTTCACCGAATCCACAGAACCCGGGATGGTGCGGGATCACGTCGCGACCACGGCCTTCTACGGGCGCCTCATAAGAACGCTGGCCGGCTTCCTCGACTGCGAGCCGGAGGAGCAGGCCGTGTTCGCGGCCCGCACCGGGAGGGACGGGCTTGGGTTGGCAGCCGAGCTGCTCCGGGCCGCGAACATAGATACCCTGCTCGTCGACACGGGCTTCCCGCCGCCCTCGGACGTGTTGCCGGTACCGGAGTTCGGGGATCTGGGAGGCTGCGGTGCGGAGCCCATGCTGCGACTGGAGGTCCTGATGGAGGATCTGCTCGAGCAGAACGACTCCCTGGGCGGGACCGAGGAGGCGCTCGACGCCGCCCTGGATGACGTGCGCGCCAGGGGCTACGTGGCGCTCAAGAGCATAGCCGCCTACCGGACGGGCCTGGACATACAGGAATGGACGCGGGACGAGGCGGAGGACTCGTTCCGGCAGTATAGGAGGGACGCAGAAAAGGGCTCCGCGCGGCTCGTTCACAAACCCCTGCTCGACACGCTATCGCACGTGGCGTTCGCTCAGGCGGCGCGGCAGGAGGTCCCCGTACAGTTCCACGTCGGCTACGGCGACGCGGACACCGACCTTCTGCTCGGCAACCCCCTCTACCTGCGTGGGGTGCTACGGCGGCCCGACTATCGTGGCATGCCCGTCGTGTTGTTGCACGAGTGCTATCCGTACACCAGGCAGGGAGGCTACCTGGCCGCCGTCTACGAGAACGCGTACCTGGATCTCTCCTACGGCATACCGCTGCTCGGCTACGGCGAGATGCTCTCCTTCACGCGGGCCGCGATCGGCGTCGCCCCGACCTCCAAGCTCATGTACAGCTCCGACGGCATAGGCGTGCCCGAACTGCACTGGATCTCCGCCCTCGACGGACGGCGCGTGCTGGGGGAAGTCCTCGGCGAGATGGCGTCCCACGGAGAGCTCGCCCTCCACGAGGCCGAATCAGCCGGAGAGGCTATCCTGCGTACGAACGCCAGGCGTCTGTACGGGCTCGGCTAGGCCCTCAAACTACCCTGGCCTCGCCCGTGGCCTGCTTCGGATCGGGACCGTACTGGTTGCTGCCTGGCGTCCCTGGCATCAGCGCGAAGACCAGCAGCACGATCGTGCCGACCAGCGGTATCAGGTTTATGAGGATCCACCATCCCGTGCGGTCTATGTCGTGCAGCCGCCTCACCAGCACCGCCAGGGTGGGGATGAGCACCGCCAGGCTGTAGAGGCCGCTTAGAAGGCCAAAGCTCGAAACTCCGGTGGTGGTGCCGAGCAAAGCGTCGATCAGCGCCAGCACGAAAGCCACGATGACGTTGAAAAGCACGAAGTACCAGTATTCCATGCGCCTTGCCCTGCCGCTGAACACGGCATACTTCTTGAGCGCTTCCAGATACCAACTCACCCCGAACCTCCCCGTCTAGCTATCTACACCCACCATACACATTAGCATAGTTAGTGAACTACTTGTGCGAAACAAGACACGGTAAGAGGAATTGCTCCACGCTACCGTAGTCTCGAGGCTATCATGGTGGAGCATGGTCGGCGGGCCGGAGCGCCTACTGGTATGGTCCCGCAAGAAGTAGCTTCTCCCCGTATACCGCGCGGGAAGATGCGCGGGTCAATAGGAAGGGTTATCCTTCCCGTCGGGGTGACAAGAGGATCTAAACCGGAGCCGGAGGGCGAGCATTGTACAGACAGACGCGGCTGCTAGGTCTGCTGCTCCTTCTGCAGGCCGTTGCGATGGTGGGGCTCAGCGTCTGGTTGTACGCCAGCATAGACTGGAGCCAGGTAACGGACGTCTCCGACAAGTCGAACGAGATCGTGCTGGAGGCTGCCGACAAGGCCACGGTGAAGCAGCTCGGGCGCGCGATCCTGTTCACGGTCTATTTCATCGG
>DASUPX010000486.1:0-6379 GCA_036280905.1 Rubrobacter sp.
CCACGATCAGGGCCGCGTCAAGCAAGGGGGCCCTATACCGGGTTCTTGCTAACGGCTGATAGCTGAAAGCTGATAGCTAACTTCAGCGCAATATGCCGGCGTAGAGGCGTTCCCAGGCCTCCATCTCCGGCGTGAAGTAACGCACCCGTGTCTTCTTGTACTCGCGGGTCGAGTAGAGCGAGGTGTAGTCCGTCAGGCCCGTCTCCTCGGCCATGGCGGCGAGCACGTTCTCGCACTCTTCCACGCTGCGGCCGTGCACCATGGAGAAGACCGAGTAGGGCCAGTCTTCATAGGTCGGGCGCTGGTAGCAGTGGGAGACGGCCTGGTAGTGGGCGAAGGCGTCGCCCACCTCGTCGATACGCTCGTCGGGCACCCGCCAGACGCCCATCGCGTTAGCCCTGAAGCCAGCCTTGCGGTGGTAGAGCACGGCGGAGAAGCGGCGCATGATCTTGCGGTCCCGCAGATCGTAGGCCCTCTCCAGGAGCTCCTCGTAAGAGAGGCCGACCTGCCGGCCCCACAGGTCGAAGGGACGCGGCGTCAGGGGCACATCCTCCTGCAGCGCCTTGATGGCGGCCTTGTCGTCCTCGGAGATGTTCCTGTCGGCGCCCTGCCTGTCCACCTCGCCGTACTGGGGCGCCTCTTTCTTGGCCGTGGCGCCCTTGTTCATGTCCAGGGTCACCCCGATCTTGAACAGCTTCAGGGTTGGCAGGACGCGGGTCTTCTCCGCGCCGCTAATGTGGTGAAGCACGTCCACGGTGCCCTGCAGCCCCAGTCGGGAGTCGGGCGGAACGGCGACCGTGTACCACAGGTTGAACTCGTTGTTGCGCTCGTAGTTGTGGGAGACGCCGGGGTGGGAGTTTATCGCCTTCGCGCCCTCGTTCAGCTTGCGGGCCGGGATGGTGGCCGCGACCAGGCTCGACTCGTAGCCAAGGACGCGCGTGTCGAAGATCGCGCTGATCTGGCGTATCACCCGCCCTCTCTTGAGCGCCTCTATGCGCCGGATCACCTCGTCCCCCGCTATACCAAGCTCACGCCCGATAGCCTCGAAAGGTTCCCGCTCCAGCGGGACCTCGCGCTGGATGCGGTTGAGTATCTCCCTGTCGGTGCTGTCCAACATGCGACTGCCGGTAGTTGTGCTTACCACGCTTTACGAGCCCTTCTCGACGGTTTCTCTACTTCATAAACGCACTATAACAGGCGAGACCGAAACTCGGTATGAGAATGTTTACGTTGTTGTGAGCTTTCAGCCGTCAGCAACAGCGGTCAGCTTCTTGTTCTTGCCGAAGAACCGATAGCTTATAGCTTGCGAAGGACCTCCGCAAGCTACGAGGATTCCCGCGCTTCCATCGCCTTCTGGTACTCGGCGTAGACGTTCTGGATGTCCTTCCAGACCAGGCGCTTCGTGTTGGTCAGGTCGTCGCCGCGTTGCCTCAGCACGTAGGCGGGGTGGAAGGTTGCCATCGTCTTTATGCCGTCTATGTCGTGCCACCGGCCGCGATCTTTGGTGATGCGGAAGTCCTTGTCTATCATGGCCTTCGCGGCGGGACCCCCGAGGCAGAGCATTATCTCCGGCCTGACCGCCTCGATCTGGCCCCGCAGGTAGGGGTCGCAGGCCCTGATCTCCCCCGTCTTCGGCTGGCGGTTTTTCATCCTGCCGCCCTCCTCGACGGCGGCGCGGCACTTGACGACGTTGGTCAGGTAGACCTGCTGCCGCGTCAGGTCCACGGCCGCCAGGATGTCGTCGAGCAGCTTGCCGGCTCTACCCACGAAGGGCAACCCCGTGGCGTCCTCGTTCTCGCCAGGCCCCTCGCCGAGGAGCATGAGGGGCGAGTAGGGATCCCCCGAGGCGAACACCGTGTTGGTGCGGGTCTTCGCCAGGTCGCATTTGGTGCACACGGAGACCTGGCGGGCGAGTTCCTCCAGCCGCTTCTCGCGGTCCTCGCCGCCCTCCGCGACGTCGAAAAGGCTGTCCAAGGCTCCTCCAGATTGCTAGCTTGCCTGCGGGCTATTCTACACCGCACACCCTGGGGGAACGTCCCGCGAGGGTTCTACGGGCCGGCGGCGCGATCCGCGAACGCCGTCTCGACGCGCCCCGCCTCCAGGGGATGCGGAACGGCCTCCCGCTCCCTACCGGGTTACGAGCACGGGGCAGGGCGCGTGGTGCAGCACCCTGTAGGCCACGCTGCCGAGCACGATGGCTTCGACCGCCCCCTTCCCCCGGCCGCCGACGACGATCAGGTCGGCTTCGAGGTCATCCGCGGCGCGGATGATCTGGTCGGCGGGCGCGCCGCCGCGGACGATGGTGTCAACGTTCGTGGTTAAGCCTCGGAGCTCCTCAGCGACGCGCTCTACGGCCTCCTGCGCCGCCCGCTGAAACGAGTACCCACCTGCATCTTCGGCCTCCTGGGCGGCGTGCTCTTCCTCGCCGAAGTCGCTCGCGAACGGCACGGCGGCCAGGGGCCGGACCACGGCTATGACGCTGACCCGCTCCAGCGAGGCGGGATCCAGGAGCGAGCGAAGGTATCTCGCTGCCTTGAGCGACTGCTCCGAACCGTCGGTGGCGATCAGAACGTGGGTCATGGTCCTCCTCCTGTCTACCCTCGGCCGTTCCGGTCGTCGGTCCGCGATGGGTCCAGCCTGCGCTGCGCGAGGTTGTTCGCGAAGTACAACCCGGCCCCTACCACCAGCATCACCAGGCACACCACGCTAACACTCTCCCTCAACCCGACGTCCCCGGCGACGAGGCCCTGAATGTCGGTTATCAGGACGTAGAGCAGAAGCGCCACGTTCACCACCACCCCGAGGCCCAGGATCGCCGTCGGCGCCGTGTAATGGTCCTGGGACACGCTGTCGCGGCGCAGTACCAGCGCGCACAGGCAGACCAGCGCGAAAACCGCCAGAAGGAACGCCACGGTGGCGCTGGCCAACGTGTTGACGCCCGTCTCACCGACGCCAACGATCAGGATCAGCGCGATGATGGTGGTAAAGACGATGGCAACCCAGGGCGTGCGCCGCGATTGGTGGGTGCGGGCGAAGATGCGCGGGACCACGTCCTCGCGTGCCATGCCGTACATGATCCGTGAGTTGGTTATCAGGGAGACGAGGCAAGTGTTCGTTACCGCCACGCACGCAATGATCGCGAACAGCCAACCCGGGAAGGCCGGCATGCCCTGCCGCACCACCTCGAGCAGCGCCACATCCGACCCCGCGAGCTGGCCGAGGGGCGTCACCATCGAGGCGATGAAAGCGATGACCAGGTAGATGACCCCAGCAGAGGCCATGCCGCCAAGCAGCGCAAGCGGGTAGACCCTGCTCGGGTTCTGAACCTCCTCGGCCACGTTCGCCGCGTTCTCGAAGCCGGTCATCGCGAAGAACGCGAGCGTGGCGCCGGTCAGGGCCAGTAGCGCGGGGTTGCTCCCATCGTTGAACTCGAACGGCCGGCTGAAGTTCGCCTCACCGCTCAGCAGCACGACGACCCCGACGACGAGCACCAGCGCCAGGCCGACCACCTCGGTGATGGTCATGGCGAGGTTCGCCTTTACGGACTCCGAGATGCCGCGGAAGTTGATGTACGCGAGCACCAGGATGAAGACGAGGGCCGTCAGGAGTAGCGGCAGGCTCAGAAGCTCCGAAAGAAGCTCCAGAAAGTATCCGCCAAACGCCAGCGCCAGGGCACCAGCGGCTGCCAGGCTCGCGGCCACCATGCAGAACGCGACCAGAAAGGTGAAGAAGCGGTTTTCGAAGGCCCGGCCAGCGTACATGGCGGCGCCAGCCGCGTGGGGGTACTTGGTTATCAACTCGGCGTAGGCGAACCCGGTCAGCATGGCGGCAACCACCCCGATTACGAACGAGGTCCAGAACGCCCCCCCAACCTGGGCTGCCATCACCCCGATCAGGGCGTAGATGCCGGATCCCAGTACGTCCCCAAGCACGTAGAAGAACAGAAGCGGCGCGCTTATGGCCCGCACCAGACCCTCGGATTGCCCTGCCACGTTACGGTCGGCGGCCGACTTCGAGCCCGAACTCTCCAAAGTTCTCCTATCCTTCTGACATGCTACGCTGGCTACGGCCACGAAGTGTACCGATGAGCCGACCCCGGGGCAACATCACGAACGGATGCAACTACTGGCCCCCGCCGCACCAGTCGGCGAGGAGGCAGGCGATGGTGCTGGTCGCGGTCAGGAGGTCGGTGATGCTGATGTGCTCGTCTGGGGCGTGGGCCACCCTCACATCGCCAGCGCCGTACATGACGCAGGGCATCCCACCAAAGTGGATAAAGAGACGCATGTCCGCGCCGTAGGGGACGCCTTCGACGGGCGGCTTCTCCCCGGTCACCTTTTCGTGGGCCCTCTTCAAGGCTTCGCAGATGGGGGCGTCAGGCTCGATCTCGGCGGGGGCGAACTGGCCACCGAACCACTGGAGCTCCGGGGGATGCTCGCGGAGCCAGGGATCCCGCTTCGCCACCGTCTCGATGCGTTCGGCCACGAGGTCCTTGAAAGAATCCACTTCTTCGCCGGGGATCAGACCGACCCTCCCCTCGGCTACGAGCGACTCGGGAACGGTGGAGGCCCAGTTGCCGGCCCTGACGAGGCCCACGTTGATCGGCACCTTGTTCTCTATCCCATCGTAGAGCGGATGGCTGAGGGCGGCGTTGCGCTCACGCTCCAGCTCCTGCAGGTCCTGGAAGATGGGCACGAACTTCTCCAGGGCCGAGACGCCCTCATCGCGGGTGGCGGCGTGGGCCGAACGACCGGAGATCTTGAGCCTGAAGACAAGCGAGCCCCCCTGGGCGGGCACGAGGGCGAGGCGGGTCGGCTCGGTTATGAGGGCGGCGTCGGCGCGGTATCCGCGCAGAACGGTAGAGAGGGCGCCGAGGCCCCCGTTCTCCTCCCCCACCGTGGCAGCGACGGTGACGTCGCCCCGCAGGTCCAGGCCGAGATCAGAGAGGGCCTCGATGGCCGTGAGGTAGGTGACGAGTCCGCCCTTCATATCGCAGGAGCCACGTCCGTAGAGCAGGTCGCCATCGACGGCGCCGGAGAGCGGATCGTGCGTCCACGCCGCGGGGTCTCCGGGGTCGACGGTGTCGGTGTGGGCGTTCAAGAGGATGGAACGCCCGCCCCCGCTCCCCCTCATGAGGCCGGCGATGTTGGGGCGGTTCTCGTAGGAGGGCTGCTCCCCGACCTGCTCGATATAGGGTTCCATCTCCCCGGGGCTCGCGTTCCAGGTGTCGACCTCGAGGCCACGCTCCGAGAAAGCCCTCTCGACCACCCCGGCCACCGCGCCCTCCCCGCCCGTCACCGAGCGGACGTTCACAAGCTCCTGCAGCAGGGCCACGGCCCTCTCGCGCCTCGCCCACACGGCCTCGCCCACGGCCCGTGCCAGATCTCCGTTCGGCTTCGCCACGATTCCTCCCTCCGGTTCCCAACGCCGCGGCACCGTAGCACGGGCAGGGTCCCACGGCAATGTCCGCCGAGCTTGAATTGACGCCGCCGTGTAATTAGAATCATCCTTTTGGGGCGGGACTATATGATGTACTTACCCCGCGCGCGAAAAGACGGCGCGAAGGCCAGCTTGCCGGCGGCCGGGTCCGTCCGTGACCGCCCTTTCTGTCACGGCCGGGTTAGACCAGAGAGCACGAACACGGAGGGATAGTTTCCAGGTGAAAGGACGATCGAAGAATCCCCTCCCCCCGGCGCTCGTCCTCGCCTTTGCCCTGTCTATCGCGCTGGTTCTCCTCGTTGGCTGCGACGCGGGAACCGAGGACTCCTACCAGGGAAGCTCGCAGATGGAAGAGACCACGGGCCTGTCGGGGGGCGTGCAGGGCAAGATCACGGTCGCCTCCAACATCGCCTACCCGCCCTTCGAGTTCTCACCCAGGGGCAAGCCCAAAGGGTTCGACATCGACCTGATGAACGAGATCGCCAGGAGGGCCGGCTTCGAGGTCCGCTACCAGAACGTGCAGTTCGACAGCATCCTGCGCGGCCTGGATGCCGGCCTGTTCGATGCCTCCATCTCGGCCATGAGCATAACCCCAGAGCGCGAGAAACAGCTCGACTATTCTGACCCCTACTTCAACGCCGACCAGGCGCTCCTGGTCGCAGGCGACTCGAAGATCAAAGCCATCGACGACCTCACCGAGGCCACCGTCGGCGTCCAGGCCGGCTCCACGGGCCAGCTCAAGGGCGAGGACCTATACGACGACGGGCAGATCGGCGAGATCAAGCAGTACATGACCATTGGTGAAGCCCTCTCGGCCCTCAAAGCCGGCAAGATCGACGGCGTCATCTACGACATCTCTGCCGTAAACAAGAAGGTGACGGAGAACAAAGGGGAGATCAGGTACGTCGAGCCCATCTCGACCGGCGAGCAATACGGTATT
>DASUPX010000487.1:0-13431 GCA_036280905.1 Rubrobacter sp.
CGGCGGAACCCGCGTTCCTCTCCACACCGGAGGCGCGGTTGCTCGAGACCGAGCACGGCCAGAAGTTCGTCTCGACCCCGGAGATCGGGGCTGCCACCGGCATCGCCTTCCTGCCGGGAGGAAAGGTGCAGGCCGCCGCGGAGCCGACCCGTCGTGGCGGCGGGAGCGCCCTCGTACAGTTCGGCAAGTAGGGACCTCCGGGGTTTCTCGCCCGACTCCCTGCTCGTCTTTTGACGGTCTTCTGAACCGCTGCTACGCTCATCTGGTCCACGAGATCAGTGAAAGGACGGAGTATGGCGATCAACGAGAGGCTCTTGAAGCGTCTGATCGAGACGCCCGGCGTACCGGGACGTGAGGAGAAGCAGCGGGAGATCGCCCGCGAGGAGCTTGGCGCCCTCACGGACGAGGTCAGAACCGACGCGCTGGGGAGCGTGATCGGGACGAAGCGGGGAAGCGGCGGGGCCCGTGTGATGGTCGCTGCCCACACCGACGAGATCGGCTACCTGGTCAAATATATCGATGACAAGGGCTTCCTGCGGCTACAGACGCTCGGCGGCCACGACCCGGCGAACATGGTCTCCCAGCGGGTCCTCGTCACGACATCGGAGGGCGAGACCCTGCGTGGGGCGCTGCAGCCCGCACGCAAGCCACCGCACGTGGCCACCGAGGAAGACAAGAAGACGCCCAAGCTCGACGAGTTCTTCGTTGACCTCGGCATCGACGCGGAAACGGTCAAGGAGAAGGTCCGGATCGGGGACTACGTGGTCATGGACCGTACCCTGGAGAAGGTCGGGGACAACCTCATGGGCAAGGCGATGGATGACCGCATCGGCGTCTTCGTGCTGTACGAGGCACTCAGGGCTCTGGGGGATCACACGGCCACCATCTTCGCCGCCGCGACCTCGCAGGAGGAGGTCGGACTGCGCGGGGCCGAGGCAAGCGGCTCGGCCCTGGAGCCCACGGTGGTTGTGGCGCTCGACGTTACGCTCGCGTTGGACGTGCCCGGCGGTGGAAACGAAAACACCATCACCGAGCTCGGCAAGGGCGTGGCCATCAAGATCATGGACGGATACTCCATCTCCAACCCGAAGCTGGTCGAGCACCTGCGCACCATCGCCGAACGCGAGAACATCCCATACCAGATGGAGATACTCCCGGCGGGTGGTACCGACGCCGGCGGCGTCCAGCGCCTGCACGGCGGCATCCCCGCCGTTACCCTCTCCGTCCCCTGCCGCTACGTGCACACCCCGAACGAGACGGTCAGCGAGGCCGACGTGGAGGCCGCAGTTAAGCTCCTCGCACGCTACCTGGAGGAGGACCTCGACGCCGGCTATGATCTCTAGCTGCTAGCCATCAGCTGTTGGCTTTCAGCTACTAGCCAGGACTAGAGAAGAGGGTTGGCCGCCTGTAGTGTGTTTCGTCAGCTTGCAAGGTCCGCTACACTACGCTGGTTGATGTTCTGCGTAGGTTTGTGCGGCACGTCTTGCCGGGGTGGGATTCGGGTGACACGGGTCGGTGGGAGGGAAGATGTTAGGCAAGAGGCTTAGACGTTACCTGTTCGCTCTGGTTCTTGGCGCTTTCGCGCTTACCGCGATCCCCGCCGCGGGTTTCGGCCAGGCCGACAGGCTCCAGAACCTGGAACCGGGAGAGCGGGCGGAGCTGGACGAGAAGGTCCCCGTGAACTTCGTGTTCGTGGGCTACGATCGTGATGACGTGGACGCGGATGCGTTTCTCGCCGGACTACCAGACCGGTACAAGCCCGTGGTCCGCTCCGAGTATTTCTACAACGAGAGCATCGACAAGTCGCTGCTCGGCCTGAACTACACCTACGACTACAACCTGAAGTTCGCCGGCGGGGATTACGAGAGCAAGGTCTTCGGTTTCCTGTCCGATGCGGCAAATCCGGCACCCCTCACGGACTACCAGAAGCTGTACAACGGCAACTCGTCGGCGTTCTGCAACCCGCCGGATGGGGACCCCCTCCCCTGCCAGACGGGTGGCGTGCGCGATATCGAGAAGAACTACTCCATAAGCGCTCCGGCGTTCGAGAAGTGGCTGGCCGAGAACCCGCCGGAGGGCGTCGACACGAAGCGCAACACCGTGTTCTTCGTCAACTGGTGGGGCGACGGGCAGCAACCGCGCGAGGGCTTCAAGCACCACGTCTACACAAAGACCAACGAACCAGACCCCGACACGGGCTTCAACTTCGGCAGGGAGGCCGCGAGCCGCAAGCTCATCGCCTGGGGTGGCACCACCGCCACCGACGAGGAGAACGGCCTCGGCTCGACCAGGCGCGTCTGGTTCCATGACCTCTCCGCCGGGCCAGACTCCTACACCGACAACTGGAACGTGGACGATCCGGACCTCACGGGCGACGGCGTCGAGGATTACCGGCTACCGCCGGTCTGGGAGTACTTCGCCCCAGGCGGTTACCGTCCGGCCTCAGGGCTCACCGGCGACCTGTCAAAGGTCTCGCGTTACGTCGCCATCGATCTGCTGTTCACCAGCTCCCCGCTCTACCCGCCGCAGTTCACGCCGCGGCTCTTGCCCAGCAAGATCAACCTCGACGTGAACACCGTGGAGGGCATCTCGGGCACGAACGCCTCTGTACGCTACCAGACACCCTCCCTGATGATCGACGAGATCAGGGAGCTCCACCGACTCCCCTACAGCATCGACCAGCAGGACCTGGCCTACGATAACGACGCCAGACGCTGCTACACGAACTGGCTCAGGGGCGTGCCCTGCTTCGAAGGCAAATATCCGGCCTACTCGGGCGACGCCAACCTGTTCCTCTACGGGGTGGAGAACCTGAACAGGCTCCTGGACGACGAGCAGAGCAGGCGCGAGTACGAGGCGACCTTCATCAACTGGGCCGTAGAAGACGGGGCGAACTTCCAGACCTCACCACCGTTGCTCGGCCGCGCCGACGACAACTACCGTACCGGCGTCCAGAGCTTCATCTTCAGCTTCCTCTCACCGGACATCGCGCAGGCCTACGGGCTTACGACCTCGGAGATCCACGAGTACGGGCATCACCTGAACCTGAGCCACCCGTTCGACGGCTTCGACTACGAGGAAGAAACGGACTTCGGCTGGGACGGTGAGTACTATTTCACCGGGGTCGGCAACGAGAACAACACCATGATGAGCTATATAGACCTGAACTGGGACTTCTCCCAGTTCGACAGGGACAACACCGACCGCTTCCAGGCCGCGGCCTACATAAACAACGCCAACGCCCTGACGGAAAGGATCCGGAAAGACCCCGACGCGGGCAGGGCGGCAGACGACCTCGCCGCGGCCGACGCGAGCTACGGCGCGGCGAAGGCGGCAATAGCCAGGCACGACTACGCGGCCACCTTCAGGAACTCCCGCGCGGCCTACGAGCACGTCCTTAAGGGCGCCCGTGATGCCGGTGTTCCCGTAAAAGAGAGCAACGAGGGCAGGACCGCCATCCCCCGGGCTACCGGAAACAGCGAGATTCCGGACCGCTACATAGACAAGGTGCCGCGCTCCGAACAGGACGGGCCACTGAAGAGGCAGAAGGCGGAGGACATCCGGGTGAACGACCCGCGAGACTTCTCGCCGCTAGCCCACCGCCTGCGCCAGTAGCGCCGCCCCAGGACCTCGTTTTCGAGGGCGCAGGGCATCCGCCGGCCCGAAAGCGCGCCGCAGAGCGTTGACCCTCACCGCCTATAATTACCAGCCCTCAGCAAATCGTCCTTGCTGAGGGCTGGTAGCCTGAACCTGTGGTGAGATACCCAGTCCGGCGAGCCCGGGGTGACCTCTTCCCCTTCTGCTGGACATCCCAGTCCCCCACGCACATCCAGCAACCCTGAGAACGCGAACCCGGACGCCGGGTTGCAAAACTAACAGCGTTAGTATATAACTACTACCGTTAGCAAACACGCCGAGCGTGAGAGGTGCAGAAAATGGGGAACAGGTTGGGCAGGGAGTCAGGGGAATCGCGGGTGGCGAGGGATGGGGCTTCGTGGTCTGTTTTGCTGGCGCGTCCGGCGGCTATGTTGAGGGTCGAGGGGGCGACGATGTTGGTTGGGAGCGTGTTGTTGTACTGGGTAGGTGGGGGGAGTTGGTGGCTGTTCGCGCTGCTCTTGCTGGCCCCGGATCTCTCGATGTTGGGATACCTTGTTGGCCCGAGGGTCGGGGCCCTCACCTACAACGTCTTCCACTCCTATCCGCTTCCGGCGGCGCTCGGCATCTTCGGGGTGCTAGCGGGGGCGCCGCTCGCCGTCTCGGTAGCGTTAGTGTGGTTCGCCCACATCGGCATGGACCGGCTCGTCGGCTACGGGTTGAAGTACCCCACGGCCTTCAAGGACACCCACCTGCAGAGGGTCTGAGCGTGCCCAGGGCGGGGCTCAGCAGGGTGGCCGTCGTGGAGGCGGCTGGCGCTCTGGCCGACGAGGGAGGGTTGGAGAACCTCTCCCTCGTCGACCTGGCCGGGCGTCTTGGCATCCGCAAGCCCTCCCTCTACAACCACGTGGCGGGGATCGGGGACCTCAGGCGGGAGCTGGCCCTCGTGGGTTTGCGGGGGTTGGGCCGGAGACTGTCGAGTGCAGCCGCCGGCAAGGCGGGTGAGGAGGGGCTCTTCGCGCTTGCGGAGGCCTACAGAACCTTCGTAAAGCAGAGGCCGGGGCTCTACGAGGCTACCGTACGCTCTTACCGGCTCTCCGACCCCGACAACGCCGATCTCGCGGCGGCCGAGCGTGAGGGAATGGAGCCGGTCCTCGCCGTGCTCGCTTCCTGCGGTATACACGACCGGGAAGAGGCCATTCACGCGGCCAGGGGCCTCAGGAGCGTCGCCCACGGCTTCGCCACCCTGGAAGAGGCAGGAGGGTTTGGTATGTCGGTGGATCAGGACGAGAGTTTCAGCAGGCTGATCGGCGCATACGCAACCGGGCTTCTAGCTTACCGTGATCGTCCGCCGGGTATCGGGTAGCATATGCGTTCGACGTTCTGGCGAACACCAACGGAAGGACAAGCGATGGCGAACAAGACCTACGACGGGCCGCCCGAGATGGGGCTCAAGCCGGGCTACGAGTACTACGCCAACCTCGCCACCGAGAAGGGCGCGGTCAAGATCCGGCTCTTCGCGGAAGAGGCGCCCGAGACGGTCAACAACTTCGTGTCCCTGGCGCGCGACGGGTACTTCGACGGCACGACCTTTCACCGCGTGATCGAGGACTTCATGGCCCAGGGCGGCGACCCGACGGGCACGGGGATGGGCGGCCCTGGCTACACGATCTCGGACGAGTTCCACCCCAACCTGCGCCACGACAGGCCCGGTATCCTCTCCATGGCGAACGCTGGGCCGAACACCGGCGGCTCCCAGTTCTTCATCACCTACGTGGCCACGCCATGGCTCGACGAAAGGCACGCGGTCTTCGGCGAGGTGGTCGAGGGCATGGACGTGATCGGCGAGATAAAGGAGCGCGACCCGCAGCGCGACCGCGCCCCGGGCGACACCATAGAGAGGGTGGAGATCGAGGAGCTACCGCGCTCCTGAGTGCGGATTTACAGTCACCCCGGAAGGGTAAGCACTAACCTCGTCGCGTACCCTAACGAGAGGTGATGCATGTCCCAGAGAGTGGCTGACAGTTTCGTCGAGGCCCTGTGGAAGCTGGAAGAAGACAGGGACGTCGAGGCGCTGGTAGAGATCCACACAGAAGACTGTGACGTGGGCAACGTCGCCGTGCCCCGGACCTTCTCGGGCCACGAAGGCCTACGCGAGTTCTGGACGAGCTACCGCGACACCTTCGGCGACATGAAAAGCGAGTTTCGCAACGTGTTCGCCGACGAGGATGGCCACGCCGCCCTGGAATGGAACACCACGGGCACGGCCAACGGCAACGACGTCTCCTACGACGGCGTTAGCCTCCTGGAGATAGAAGACGGCAAGGTAACCCGTTTCCGGGCCTACTTCGACCCGCGAACAGTGAACGAGCAAGTCGTCCAGTAGCACGCTGCCTGCGGCAGCTTGTCGGCACGGCGCCTGAAGGCGCCTTGTCGGCACGCTCGGGCTGGCGCCCTCGCTCGTCGGCAACGCTTCGGCTTCGCCTCGCTTTCGGCCGGTCGTCTCGATCCGTAACGGCGGCTCCGGCATGAGGCTTTCCAACGCACCGATACTCCCCGTGCGGAAGGTGCAGGCCGCGGCGGGATCTAGCAGAAAGCGAGCCCTGCAAGGGCGAAGCGTGCTGGCAAACGGAGGCCCGAAGGGCCGCAGTGTGCTGACAAGCGTAGGCGTTAGCCGGAGCGTGCTCTCTAGAGCAGGATGCCGATGCGGTTTGGGGGCCAGAAGCGGAGGAAGGCCTCGCCTTCTATGTTCTCCTCTGGCAGGGGGCCGAAGACGCGGGAGTCGGCCGAGTTGCCGCGGTTGTCGCCCATAACGAAGACGTGGTTCTTGGGGACTCTGGTCTTGGCGTAGAAGCTCCTGTCCGGGAGGTTCTTGTTCAGGAACGGCTCCTTCTGGCGTTCGCCGTTCAGGATGAGGTGGCCCCGGCGGACCGCCACGGTGTCACCGGGCAGGGCGACCACGCGTTTTATGAGGTCTTCGTCGGGGTTGTCCACGCTCTCGAACACGATGATATCCCCGCGGTCGGGCTCCGTGAAGCGGTAGATAAACTTGTTCACCAGTACCCTGTCGCCTATCTCGAGCGTGGGGATCATGCTCCCCGAGGGGATCCAGAACGCCTCCATGACGAACGGCCTGACGAAGCCGAAGACGAGCGCGAAGGAGACGAGCAGTATGACCAGGTACTCGAGTGCCCCGCCGCCCTTCTTGCGTTGGGGACGGCGCTCCTCCTCGGAGGTCTGGAATTGCTGGTCCTCGTAGTACGGCCGCTCGGTCATGAGGCATTAGCATAACGCACGAGCACCCAAATAGCCCGGAAAACTTCGCAGCCCCCCACAACTTCGTGCACCTTTCTCCCGGCCCCGTGCCGGAACGGTTGGCGCGGGAGGCTAGAAGATACCCGCGGCCTCGGAAAGCAGGCGGAGGGCGATGACCACCATGAACACGCTGAAGCCGATCCTAACCACGCGCTCGGGCAGCCAGTCCCTCATGCGGACACCGAGCGGGGCGCCGATCACGGACCCGATGATGAGGGGTGGCAGGCTGAGCAGTTGCTCCGGGTCTCTGAAGCCGGTGGCGACGTAGCCGGCGGCCCCCACGATGCCGGTGAACATAACGACGGCGAGGCTGGTGGAGACGGCCTGCTTGGTGGTGAGGCCCATGCCGAGCACCATGAGCGGCACCAGCACCACCCCGCCTCCGACCCCCACTAGCCCCGCGACCGTCCCGACGAAGATGCCAACCAGGAAGACCAGGGGGAGGGAGATACGCCTGCCGCCGTCGTAGGCACCCCCGCCGCGGGCGGTCGGGTAGGCGAGGGCCAGCAGCAGCGAGGCGAAGGCAACCTCAACGACCACATCGGGGGAGACCCTGCTAACGAGGACCCCGATCAGGGACGAGGGCGCGACCGCCAGGGACAGCAGGCCGGCCACCGGCCAGTTCACCGGATCGTTGCTCCTTGCGTTGCGGATGGTGCCCGAGAGGGAGCTGAAGATGATGATGACCAGGCTCGCCGCGACGGCCTCCTGTATCTCCCATCCTCCCACGAACAGGAGCCCAGGCACGAACACCGCCCCGCCGCCAACCCCGACGAGCCCAGAGAGCACCCCCCCGGCGACCCCGATAACCCCTAGAAACAGAAATTCCAGATAATCCACAGCACGCTCCGGCCTTCGGCCTTCGCAGCACGCTCCCTTCGGTCGCTCCTCAGCACGCTTCGCCCGGCTCCGCCTAGAGCTCGCTGTCAGCTAGATCCCGCTGCGCACGGACTTTCCGCGCACAGTGTACCGCCACTGGAGGGAAGCCCCATACATGGCGCCCCGTAACGAACCGAGACGACTAGCCGAAAGCGAGAGCCTTCAGGCTTGAAGCGTTGCCGACAAGCGAGGCGAAGCCGAGCGTGCTGACAAGCCGGCGTAGCGGAGCGAAGCCGGCGTGCTGACGAGCGTAGGCGTAGCCGAAGCGTGCTACGACGCGGAGCGTCTCCAGCGCCAGAGCACGTAGACGGCGCCGCCGACCAGCGCCACCGCGACGGCGTAGTCGAGGTAGTGGAGGTAGTCTCCTATGGTCTCCCAGTTCTTGCCGAGCGTGTAGCCGAGGTAGGTCAGGGCGAAGACCCAGGGTATGCAGCCAAGGAAAGTGTAGATGGTGAACCTGGCGAAGTTCATCCTGGCCGTTCCCGCGGGGAAGGAGATGAAGGTGCGGACCACGGGGAGGCAGCGGGAGACGAAGACGGTGAGCTCCCCGTAGCGATCGAACCACTTCTCGGCCACCGCGAGGTGGTGGGCCCGCACGCCGACGTACCTGCCGTAGCGGAACCAGAGTTCGCGCCCGCCCCAGAGACCTATAGCGTAGGCTATCCACGATCCCACCAGGTTGCCCAGAACGCCGGCGGATACCGCCGCGAGGAAGCCCATCTCGCCCTCGGAGACCAGGTAGCCGGCGAAAGGGGAGATGGCTTCGGACGGGATCAGGATGCCCATGCTCTCCAGCAGCATGAGCACGAAGACCGCGGGGACGCCGTAGCCCCCGATGGTCGTGGTGACGAACTGTATGAGCGGGTGGAGGATCGCTTCGAGCACGCCGTGAAGCTACCATCCATTGCTTGGGAATTCTAGCTCGCCGGGGTCAGTAGTCCTTCTTGTTGAAGACCAGGTAGTGTAGGAAGAGGAAGCTCGCGCTAGAGGCGACGAACATGGAGGCTAGCTTCGCGATGTTCCCGGCCAGCTGCGCGGAGAGGGCCGGGTAGTAGGCGAGCAGCAGGTGGGCCACGACCCAGAGCACGCCGCTGCCGATGGCGGCGTTCAGCACGCCCTGCAGGGTGAAGAGGCCCATCTGCCTGGCGTCGTGGCGGGCGTGGTGCCTGAAGGTCCACAGCGTGTTCCACAGGTAGCTGTTCACGTTGGTGACGGCAAGCGCGAGCAGGTTATAGAGGACAAGAAGCAAGGGCTCGCGCGTGGGATGGAAGAACAGCAGGAGGTTGATGGCCCCGAGATCGACCAGGGCGTTTGAGACGCCCACGAGCGAGAAGCGCATGTACCTTACCCCCGCTTCTGGCAGCTTCTGGCCCTCGGCGCGCAGGCGCCTGAAAACCTCGGCGGCGGTCAGGCAGACGGAGGCCCACACGCCGCCAAGGGCCCAGCCGGCTAGCACGTCGCTCGGGAAGCTAGCCCCCGTGTAAACGCGTCCCAGCCCGACCAGCAGCGCCAGCGCCACGACGGCGAGCCCGATCCTCGACCTCTCCTGCCACGTTACGCCCCATCGCCCCAGGGGACGGAGCCCGAAGAGGTACCAGACGGTCGCCCCGACGACGACCGCCACCATGGCGTGAGAGCTCGGAAAGCCGAAGCCCGTCTCAGGCACGAGCTGGAGCGAGGCCGCTGGTCTCGGCCTGTGAAACAACAGCTTGAAGAGGACGGAGAGCGCCCCCGTGCCGGCGGCCGCGGCCAGCAAGACGATCCCGGAGAGCCGCGTCTCGAAATCCCCACGCCTGCGCGCCAGGAGCAGGAGCGCAAGCCCGGCTATGGTGGCAGCGGTGAGGAGTACCGAGGGAGAGAGGATGGCCTCGAACACGACCACGCAGGTGGTCAGATAGGGCTCGCCGTGCGCGTGGAAGTAGCGCACCACGGCCAGGTCCGTGCGCACGAGGGGGTCCCTGGCCACCACGTCCTGCACGATACCGCCGAAGGCCCAGGAGAAGAGGCCGGTCAGGACGAGGCCCACGGTAAGGGCGAGGCCGTAGATGCCGTTGGGGGAGAACCGGCGCTCGAGCCAGAGCCCCGGCCGGCTCTCCAGGAAAGCGTAGACGTGGCGGCCCCCGACCCGGTCAAAGAGCATCTTTACACGCTCAGGGTGCCGCAACACCCACCGGTAGGCCAGGTACATGAGGACAGCCAGAACCGCAAGCGCGAGCAGCAGTACGGAGGCCTGCCCCGTCCAGCGCTCCACCACCTTGAGGCTGGTCCCGAGGAAGTAGCCGGCAAGCACCACAACCGTGGCCCAGACGATTCCCCCGAGGGCGTTGTACAGGAAGAACCTCGACCAGCGCATGCGGCTCATCCCGGCCACCAGCGCGCTGAAGACCCTGAGGCCGGAGAAAAAGCGGGCCATAAAGACGGCCCCACCACCGTGACGGGCGAAGAACGACTCGGCGCGGCCGAGACGCTGCGGCGTGATAAAGACGTAGCGCCCGTAGCGGAGTATGAACGGGCGGCCCCCCTCGCGGCCGATCCAGTACCCGAGCTGGTCCCCCACCACGGCGCCGATTACGCCAAGCAGGATGACGTAGCCCAGGCCCAGATGCCCCCGCTGTGCCAGGATGCCGGCGCAGATCAGGATGGTCTCCCCTGGTAGGGGCACGCCCATGCTCTCTACCATTACCCCGAACAAGACAAGTATGTATCCGTACTGCTCGATGAGGTGGAGGATGTTCTCCATCAGGCGATCATACTACCCGGCGTTGCGGCCGGACTTTGCCGACCTCAGGCCCCTTACGGGGAGCCACAACGCGTAGACGCCCCCGACGCAGACAAGCCACAGGAGGGCCGAGAGGTATCCGGCGAGTATGTCCGTCGGGTAGTGAACGCCCAGGTAGAGCCGGGAGAACCCGATCAGTAGCACCACGAGCACCCCACCGGTGGCCACGGCCCACCGCCCTGCACCCTGTGACCTGTAGGCCAGCATCACCGTCAGCATGCCGTAGAAGCCGACGGCGACCGTGGCGTGCCCGCTCGGGAAGGAGTAGAAGGAAGCCTGGTAACCCGAATCGAACAGCTCGGGACGCGTTCGCTGAAACACGCCCTTCAGGATGGTGGTCAGCACTATGCTCCCCCCGGTCGAGACAACGAGTAGCACGGCAGATAGCCGCCAGCCCCTCCAGTAGAACCCGAGGGTCACCACGGCCAGCAGCGGCAGGACCACGTAATAGTAGCCGAGGGCCGTAACGAGACGCATCGGCCCGTCGAGCCAGCCGGGGAAGGTGTCATGGATCCAGAGCAGGACGGCCCTGTCGAAGGCGCGGCTCTCGCCTTCGAGGACCTCGTCCGTCAGCTCGAGGAAGGCCCAGACCACGAACACCGAAAACGCCAGCCCAGCCGCGAGCCACACGGCCGCCACGACCGTCAAGCGCTCCGAGGCCCACCGCACGAACTCTCTGTTCTCCCTCAGCATGGGACGATTCTAGCGGTTTAGCCATCCATGCGGCGCGTATAATCTTGCTGGCGGACAGATGGTCCCCGAAACAGGAGGAGCGGGCACCTTGAACAACAACGACATCGTACGGTCGCTAGAGATGATAGCGACGCTCATGCAGATCAAGGACGAGGCCTACTACCGCTGGCTGGGCTACCAGAGGGCCGCCGAGTCGGTGCAGGCCCTGGGACGCCCCGTGAAGGAGGTCGATGACCTCAAGAAGCTACCCCACGTCGGGGCGACGACGGCTGAGGTGATCCGTGACCTCGCCGAAGACAGGACGCCCCAGCTCCTCACCGAGCTGACGGAGGAGATCCCCGTCGGCCTCGTGGAGATGACGCGCCTCCCAAGCGTGGGGCCGCGCACGGTCGGGCGCCTGTGGAAAGAGCTCGGCATCACCAGCGTCGAGGGGCTGGCGCAAGAGGATCCGGCCAGGATCTCCGCCCTCAAAGGCTTCGGCAAGAAGAGCGCTGAGAAGATGGTGCAGTCCGCCGAGAACTACAACTCCACGGAACGCCGCATGCTCCTCGATACCGCCACCGACCTGGGGGACGATATCCTCTCCTTCGTCCTCTCGCACCCGGCGACCGAGAGGGCCGAGGTGGGCGGCTCCCTGCGCCGTATGAAGGAGACCATAGGCGACATAGACATCGTGGCCGCGAGCACGGACCCGGCCTCCCTAGCCGACGACTTCGCGGAGGCCCCGTTCGCGGAGGAAGTCCTGGCCCACGGCCCGAAGAAGGTCTTTATCATCTCCGGCGGCACGGAGGTGGACCTCAGGATCGTGGACCCGGAGGCCTACGGCACGCTGTTGCACCACTTCACGGGCGGGCAGGCCCACAACATCTCGCTGCGCGAGCGGGCCGTCAAGATGGGCATAAACATCTCCGAGTACGGCCTGGCGGAGATCGGCACGGGCGATTACAAACCCGTCGCCACCGAGGAGGACCTCTACTCGCGGCTTGGCCTCGCTTACATACCCCCGGAGTTGCGCGAGGACACGGGTGAGATCGAGGCCGCCGCGACGGGCAACCTGCCCGACCTCGTCTCTGTAGAAGACGTCCGCGGCGACCTTCACGTCCACACCAACTACTCCGACGGCAAGGGCACCATCGAGAGCATGGCCGAGGCGGCCATCGAGCTCGGCTACGAGTACCTGGTGTTCTGCGACCACTCGCAGAGCCTCAGGGTGGCCAACGGGCTATCGCCCGAGCGCCTGGAGCAGAAGCTCGCGGCCGTGAGGGAGGCCGACGAGAAGTACGGGGAGATAAAGCTGTTCTGCGGCTCCGAGGTTGACATTCTCAAGGACGGCACGCTTGACTACGAGGACGATCTACTTGCCACCCTGGACTTCGTGGTCGCCTCGGTCCACACCTCCTTCGGGGTGGGCGAGAAGGCGATGACGGACCGCATAGTGCGGGCTATCGACAACCCCCACGTGCGCACCATCGGGCATCCCACGGGCCGCATCCTGAACCGCAGGGAGCCGTACGAGGTAGACGTGTCGCGCCTCATAAAGGAGGCTGCGGCCACGAACACGGCCCTCGAACTCAACTCCTACGTGGACCGGTTGGACCTCTCCGTCCCCTTTGTGAGGGAGGCAGTCGACGCCGGCGTCAGGATAACCGTCGACACCGACGCCCACGATGAGAGGGCCCTCTCTTACATGAAGTACGGCATCTCGCAGGCGAGGCGGGCCTGGGTCGAGAAGGGGAGCGTGATCAACTGCCTACCCCTGGCCGAGTTCGAGAGGTATCTGATGGATGGGAAGTAGCCCTACCCATGGAAAGCTCCTTCGCCGGCCTCGCCGCGGGCTACAACGCATCGGGAGGCACCCTGCGGCGGGTGGTCCGCCACGAGCTGGTCGACCGTGGGCTTGCCGAGTACCTCCCCGGACCGCCGGCCCGGATCGTGGACGTGGGAGGTGGCGCGGGCCAGCAGGCGATACCGCTCCTGCGCCGGGGCTACGAGGTCACCATCCTCGACCCCTCCCGCGAGATGCTCGACGAAGCGCGCCGGAGGCTCGCTGCGGAGGGCCAGGACGCCCGTAGTCTGTTGCGGCTCGTCGAGGGCACGGGCGAGCGGGCGCAAGAGGCGCTCGGCGGAGTGAGGTTCGACGCGGTGCTGTGCCACGGCGTGCTCATGTACCT
>DASUPX010000488.1:0-3728 GCA_036280905.1 Rubrobacter sp.
GCGCGGCTGGTGATTAGAACGGCAAGGTCGGGGCAGGTTTCAAGCAGGAAAGACACCTCGGACGAGGCCCCTGTTACGTGCTCGAAGTTGTCCAGCACGAGCAGCATCTTTCTCCCGCGCAGGTACTCGCGAACGGCGTCGAGCGGCGGCATTCCCGTCGACTCCTGCAGGCCGAGAGACCGGGCTATGGTAGGGATTACCAGCGTGGCGTCGCCAAGGGGTGCCAGGGCGACGAACGCGGCCCCGTCGGGGAAGCCCTCCACCAGCCGCGCCGCCTCCAGGGCGAGTCGCGTCTTTCCCGTTCCGCCCACCCCCGTCAGCGTCAGGAGCCGCGTTCCGGGCCGCCCGAGCAGGTTCTTGACCTCTTCCAACTCCCGCTCCCGTCCAACGAGCGGTGTGGTGGGCGCGGGGAGGCCGGCCGGAGAGGAGTTCGAGACCGGATGATCTAGCGTCCGGAGGTCGGGCGCCGCGCCACCGTCTGCCTGAGGCTTCTCGTCCCTTCGTGGGGGCATGGCGGCGAGGAGAACGGACCGTTCCTCGTCGGTCAACCCTAGCGCGTCGGCCAGGGAGCGGAAGGTGTGGGGAAAGGGACGCCTCCTCTCCCCACGCTCCAGGGCGCTCAGCCCCTTGGCGGTCATGCCTGCCTGCATCGCCAGCTCCTCCTGGGTCAGCCCCGCAGCCCCACGCAACCCCCTTAGCATGCCACCGAAAGTGTCGTTGCGTTCCGCGCCCATCTCTCGTCTGCCACCTCCCGGCGGTCCGGCACCACTCCTATGAGTGGAGAGTCTACAGAGGATGCAGCGCCGGGCGCATCCCCCAAACTGGCTAACTTTCACCGCTCCACGGCCGTGGGTACCCCCACTCTACCCCCACATTAGGCCCACGGGTTCGAAAGTGGGGGCTGTGTGGATGGGATGCAGCGGCCCAGAGAGGCAGGATGGGCATCGTCGAAGAGAGCACAGAAAGGAAGGGAACGTGGAAACAAGCGTGTTGCTAACGGTCACACAGGGAACCCTGCGCAGGCTGGGCGTTTGCCTGATCTCGCTTGCGGCCCTGCTCGCGACGGCGCTGCTCATACAGAAGCCTGCTCACGCCGGCGACGGCTACACCTGGACTGGCGAGGGTAACGGTACGAGCTGGACCGACTCTTGCAACTGGTGGCCCAAGGATTCGTGTCAGGAGAAGTACCCGGGCAAGGAGGCCACCGACGACACCGCCACGATCGAAGGCCTCGACTCGGGCCCTTCGGCGGTCACGCTCGGGGAGAACATAACCCTGGCCTCGCTCTACCTGGGCAAGGGGCCAACGGGAGCATCCGTCACGGGCGGCGGACTCACCCTAGACCGGGGTCTCAACTGGACCGGCGGCACCCTCAACACCAAGGTGAACCTGACCGGCAACAGCGTCGGTGTGCTAAGCGGCCTCGACTACAAAGAACTCGACGGCGAGCTCCAGAACGGGGGACGACTGTTCATCGACTCAGGCACCATGAACCTGGCGAACGCGTCCAAGATCAACAATACCGGCACGTTCAGCATCGCCAAGGGGAGCCGGGTAAACGGCCTCGTCTGCTGCCTGACCCCGCCGACGATCAACAGCACGGGAACGCTCGCGGTTGGCTCCTCCCTTCTGCCTGGCACGGACACGGCCACGATAGATTCCGTCTCCCTCAACGTGGACGGTGTCGTGAACGTGGACGGCGGCGTGCTGGAGGTGCGCTGGGCGCCCGGCAGGATCGACGACGGCACCGCCTTCACCGGCGCTGGCACGTTCAGGGTGACCAACAAGGCCGACATGCGCATGAACGGCGTCTTCAGCACCGGCCTAGCGACCAAGTTCGAGCTCGACTCGTGCTCTGGGACCTGCAACCAGGCCTCGCTCTCCGGCACGGGCAGGATGAACGGCCGGGGCCAGTTCCTTTGGAAGGGCGGCGACGTCGATGGTGAACTCACGCTGGGCCAACAGACGACCAACGACATCGACGGCCCGGCACCCAAGGACCTGGACGGCAAGATCACCAACATCGGCAAGACCATGCTCTCATCGAGCAACCCGACCGAGCCGCCGACAGGACCGATGCGCTTCGGCGGGGGCAGCGTCTTCACCAACCAGGGCATCTTTATCGCCGATGAGCGCACGGAGATGGTAGGCATCGCGGGATGTTGCCTGCCCCCGGCGGGCAACTTCGTCAACGCCGACACGGGACATTTCACGGCCGCGGGACCGGGAGGCACCCCCGAGCCGGGGGTCACCACCGTGAGGAGCATGGGGTTCCGCGCGGGCGGCATCGTCCACGTCGAGAGCGGCGCGCTTGATCTCACCGACGGCGCCGCAACCCTCCCCGCCAACTCCACGATCACGGGCTCGGGCTCGGTGAAGCTTACCGAGGGCCAGACGATGACGATGGCTGGCTCGTTCAGCGTGGGGCCCGAGGCCGAGCTGGAGATCGGGTCCTGCCAGGCCGAAGATTGCAGCGCGGGACGCCTCGATGGCACCGGCACGCTCAGCGGTGGCGGACGCCTGAAGTGGGTAAGCGGCTACCTCGGAACCGGAAAATCTGGGGCCAACGACAGCCTGACCATCGCCCAGGGAAGCAAGCTTGCGCTCACCGGAGCTTCTGTCAAGCAGTTGCAGGGAACGCTAACCAACAGGGGCACGGCATCCCTGGTCTCTCCGGCGGCGCCCGCCACGGGGTCCCTGGCGTTCGGCACCAACGCCAGGCTCGTCAACACGGCCACCTTCAACCTGGGCGATAGGACCCTGCTCCAGAGCAGCATCGGGTGCTGCGGCGACGGTTCGGCCAGGTTCGTGAACCTCGGCAAGCTCGCCATGCCAAAGACGATGGTCCCTAGCACGGGTTCGTCCACCATCGAGAGCCTGGTGTTCGAGAACCGCGGCACCGTCGAGTTGGCCAGCGGCACGCTGAAGCTCGGTAGCCTCGGCGGATACAACCAGGTCTCAGGCAGCACGCGCCTGACCGGCGGCAAGCTCGCATCCTCGGGACAATCCGTGAAGCTCATGGGCGGTAGCCTCGTCGGCACAGGCACGATCTCCGCCAACGTACAGAACATCGGCGCCACGGTGTCCCCAGGGGCACCCAACACCGTCGGATCCACGGGCATCGTGAAGATCCTGGGCAACTACATCCATTCCGGGGCCGAGGCTATCCTCAAGGTGGACCTGAAGGGCACCACGCCAGGCACCCAGTTCGACCAGCTACAGGTAACGAAGGAAGCACGGGTGGACTGGGGAATACTGGACGTCGACACCGGGTTCGCACCGGCTTCGACCACCAAGCTAAAGGTGCTGACGGCCGGAAACCGGTTGGGCAGCGGCTTCACCCAGCTAAAGGACAGGGCTCTTCCAAACGGCCGCGAGTGGTACGCGATCTACAACCCTCTGGATATAACGCTCGGGACGCGACGCGCCTGACGACAAACGGCTGGCGAGGGACCGTGGTGCCCTCGCCAGCATTCAGCATACCGGCACTCTTGCCCGTCCGTGACAGGAGTGCCGAAGCCGCACCCGAAGACCGCTAACCGCGAGGCAGCACGACCACTCCTTCCAGACAAACACGACGATTTCACCAGGCCCTGCGCGTCTCCGGGTCCACCCAGCACACGATGGACGGCGCCGCTCGCGCCGTCCGCCTCGCGCACTACAAACGAGGAGCATAACGGGCGGAGAGAAAGAGTAGACTCTTGGGGCAAGCGTCGAGAAGGAGAAAC
>DASUPX010000489.1:0-7848 GCA_036280905.1 Rubrobacter sp.
GGGGTCAGCGTGGAGGGCAGGGCCGAGTGGGGGGCCTATTCGGTCAGCAAGTTCGGGCTGGAGGGCCTCAACCAGATCCTGGCCGCCGAGCTCGCCGAGCGCGGCGTTCGGGTGAACGCCGTGGACCCAGGCGGGATGCGCACGGACATGCGCGCCGCCGCCTACCCGGAAGAGGACCCGCAGACCCGTATCACCCCGGAAGAGAACACCGCCGTCTTCATCTACCTGGCCTCCGACGAATCGCAAGGTGTAACGGGGGAACGATTCAAAGCACAGGAGTTCGGAAAGTGAGCAGTTTGTGGCTTGACCGACCTCGCGAAGAGCGAGCCATCAGCTTTCAGCCAAAAGTAAAAAGCTGACCGCTGATAGCGCGCCTTGCCTCAAGGCGAGGCGCTACGCGGACTTGGATTGCGTGTCTGTTAGCTCTCCCTGGACGATGAGGCGCTGCTTGTAGTCTGGCAGGGTGCAGGTCTGGAGCGTGAGGATGTTCTTGCCCGATTCGGTCGCCGTTACGTGGGTGTCTGAGGGGCTGACGATAAAGGTTTTAAAGACCTTGTAGGTATATTTCGTTCCGTTCGCGTCGGTGACGAACATCTCGTCCCCCTTCTCGACCTTGTTGAGGTCCCAGAAGGTGAGCCAGCTCTCGGTGTTGGGGTAGCCCAGACGGTGGCCTGCGATATAGACGTTTGCCTCGTCTTCCCAGGGGAAGCCCGTCCCTTCGAGGTGGATGGCCGCGTGCGTCTTGAGCGCCTCCTCGTCCGTGCCCGTGGTGTAGGGAATATCGTCGTTCTCGATGCGGGACATCGTGGGGACGGTCAGCTCCAGGCTCTTGTCTTTGGGCCCTGTACTCGACGTGTTCTCGCTCGGCTTTGTCTCCAGCTTGGGAACGTTGAAGCCGCCGGGGTTGTCGGAGTTGGTGGCCGTGCTGTCCAGGCGCCCGGCCAGGAAGAACGAGGCTATAAGCGCGACGCCGGCCGCGATCATGAGCAGGCTCAGCATCCACGAGACCACGGCCCTGGTCCTGGATCTCTTGACGTCGTACCTCTTCATGATCGCGGCGATTGTAGCATCGAACCCTTGTTCCGTGCCCCGCGACGCGTGCGGATGCTCAATGCTCTACGGGCAGATCGTCCCTTACGCCCCACTCGTTCCACGAGCCATCGTAGACCGCAAGGTTTCTGTATCCGAGCCGGTGCAGCGCGAAGAGGGGAACCGTGGCGGCAACACCACCGTTGCAGTAGGCGACCACCGCCTGTTCTCTGTCCCCGGTTACGCCGGCCTCCTCCAGCCTGCGCGCCAGCTCCTCTTCGGGAAGGAAGGTGCCGCTCTGGGGGTCGAAGAGGCCTTCGGAGTGGAGGTGGACGGCGCCGGGCACGTGCCCAGCCCGACCCTCTCCGCGCACCACGGCCCCCGTGTACTGTCCCTCATCGCGCGTGTCGAGCAGGAGGCCATCGTTCTCTGCGGCAAGGATGTCTTCGGCCTCCTTCCGCCAACCGCTTTGGGGATTCGGCGTGAAGATGGCCGGTTCGGGTTCCGGCACCTCGGTCGTGGTAGGGCGGCCCTCGGCGGTCCACTTGGCCCAGCCGCCGTCCAGGACGGAGACGCGATCGTGGTCATACAAGGTCAGTGCCCACCAGAACCTGGTGGCGAACTGGCCGCCCGCGTGATCGTAGACCACCACGTGGGTGTCGTCGCCGATACCTAGCGAGCCCATGATCGCGGCGAAGCGGTCGGGAAGGGCGACCTGCGCCGGCACGGGATCGTCGGGGTCGGTGATGTCAATGGTCCAGTCCACGTAGACGGCGCCTGGGATGTGGGCGTCGTAGTACTCGCCGGGGGCCGCGAGGTACTCGGCCTCCTGGCGGCCGTCCCCGAGGTCTGTCTTCTTCACGTAGCCCCTTATATCCACGATCCGGACGTCACCATCGTGAAGGTGGGCTTCTAGCCAGTCCGTCGTTACAAGGGGGTCGAGATCAGGCATATCACTCCTCGAAGATGGCTTGTTCTCTGGCGTGAGTTTCGGCCAGCTCGCTGGCTCTCTCTCTGTCGTCCTTGCCGAGGCGTCCCTCTATCACCTCGTTCTGCAGGTAGTCTTTGAGCACCTTGATCCAACGCCCAGGACCCCGGTCGAACTGGCGCATGAGGTCGTCGCCGCTGAGGGGGCTCTCAAGCTTCTCCACGGCGTCCTCGGACCTGACCTCGTCGACCCTGCCCTTGAGGCTCTCCCAGGAGGCCACGGCGACCTGCCGGCGCCGAGGCGCACTCCCCGTAATGTCCGCCCTGGCCAGCTTGAGGAGCATGTCCACGTTGGCGAGCGTCCTGTCGCCGCGGGCGAGGTAGGTGTCCCTCACGAAGCGCCTGACGGCCGCGTCGGACCAGGGGTCCCGGCCCATCGCGTAGCTCATCGGCCGCATGTGGTTGGCGACGAGGTGGGATACGGCGTCGATATCGTCCTTCGGGTAGGCGAGGCGCCGCATGGCGCGGCGGGCCATTGCGGCCCCCACGTTCTCGTGGCCGTAGAAGTGGACCTTCTTCGGGATGGTGCGCCCCCCGCAGACCCCGCACTCCCCCTCCTCCGGCGTCTTGCTCGTGCTCTTCGCGCCGCAGTAGGTGCAGCGGTGCTCGTAGACCAGCGTCCTTGGTTTCCCTATATCGTGGAAGAAGGCGGCCTTGCGCAGAACGGGGGTGGCCTCCACGTTGGAGACGACCAGCAGGGTGTGCTCGAACACGTCCTTGTGGTGGAACTCGGCCTCCTGCTGCACGTCGACTGTCTCCATGAACTCGGGCACGATGTAGGGCATTAGCCCGAGGCGCACGAGCGTCCTCAGGCCAGAGGCCACGTTCTCGGAGACGAGGATCTTCTCGAACTCCTCCCGCTTGCGCTCGGCGGAGATGCTCTCCAGCCAGTGGGCGTTCTCACTGATGGCCCCTTCGAGGTCCAGCGTCATCGCGAAGGGCCTCTCGGGTTCGCTCAGGGTGGTCTGGAAACGGACCGCCCGGAGCATCCTCAAGGGGTCGTCCCGCATCCTCTCCAGGGGGTCTCCGACGGCGCGGATGATGCCAGACTGCAGGTCCTGCCTGCCCTCGAAGGGGTCGAGGACCTCCCCCGTGAGCGTGTCGGCGGCCATGGCGTTGATGGTGAAGTCCCTTCTGGCGAGGTCCTCCTCCAGGCTATCCCCAAAGCGCACCTCAGGGTGACGGCTGCCACGGGTGTACTGGTCTGTCCTGTAGGTCGTTACCTCGACGGCAAGGCCGCCCAGGGTAGACCCGATGGTCCCGAAACGCTCCCCCACGGTCCACAGGTGCTCGGCGCGCGGCCTGAGGAGGTGTTTGATCTCCCCTGGCCTGGCATCCGTCGTCGCGTCGATGTCGGGGTGTGCCCCGCCGAGCAAACTGTCCCGCACGTACCCGCCGACCAGGTAGAGCTCGTGCCCGGCCTCCCGGAACGCCTCGCCCACGGGCAACAGTGGCTCCGGAACCTCCAGCCTCTCTATCTCGTTCATAACCACCATCTGATTCTAGTACGCTAGAGCCCCAGCATCACATCGGCCCAGCCAGCACCAGACGCAACACCCCAGAAGAACCAGAAGCTGACAGCTGATGGCTGACAGCTAGAAGCTTTCCGCCTTTCAGGCGGGGATAGCAGCCTCCCGGGAGGGGAAGATCTCGAAGTAGTCAGAAAAGCCGGTGACGGAGAAGATGCGTTCGACGGCCGACGAGGGGGCGGCGAGGCGCAGGGAGACGCCCTTCTGGTCGAGGGTGTCTTTGGAACGCATGAGGGAGGAGAGGGCGGTGGAGTCCATGAACGCCACGGCGCCCATGTCGACGACGACCGTATCCACGTCGTTGGCGGCACGCTCTATGGCATGCTGGAACGTGGGGGCGGTATGGAGGTCCATCTCTCCGCGCACGGAGATGATGGAGTACCCTTCGGCGTGCTCGACCTTGTTGACCTCGAATTCCGTGCCGGTTCACCCCTCTCAAATTCATGCCCATCAGCCCCTGGGATATTATCGCAAGTAGCTGGCCCGGTAAACTAGTGCGGCCCGCTGGATTTTGGCCCCTGCGGACCGACCGTTCGGTCATCAGCTCTTTTCCTTGCTGATAGCTGAGGGCTGAAAGCTGATAGCTACTAGCTGAGTGCTGACAGCTACCTCACGGGCATGCCATGATTTCTGCTAATATTCGGGCGCTATGGAAGGGAGAGCAACAGAGCGGGTCGCCGTGTTCGTCGACGGGGCCAACCTCTACCACTCGATCAAGAACTACTACAAGGGCGTCCTTGACTACGCCAGGCTTCTCTCCGCGGCCGTCGGGGACAGAAAGCTCCTGAGGGCGACCTTCTACATCGTCGAGAAGCAGGAGACCGAGGAGACGCAGGGTACGCCCTCGGCGCGCTCTTTCGTCTACAACCTCAACAAGTTCGGCTACAAGGTGCGCTCCAAGCCGCTCGCCGTACACGAAACCGTGACCGCCTCGGGGGAGAAGACCATCTCCCACAAGGGCGACTGGGATATAGGCGTCGTCGTCGACATGATGCGCCTCGCCGCCCACGCCGATACCTACGTCCTCGTTTCCGGCGACGGAGACTACGTGGACGCCGTCGAGTACCTCCAGAGCGAGAAAGGCATCCGCGTCGAGGTCATAAGCGCGGCCCAGTGCACCTCCCAGGCCCTCCTCGACGTCTGCGACGCCCACACCGACCTCGCGGATATCCCCGACCTGTTCCGCCGGTCCGGGCCGAAGCAGGCTGTCAGCGATCAGCACTCAGCCGTTAGCTGAGAGGGAAGGCTACAGGTGTCAGGCTACAGGTGGCAGGCCACAGGCTTCAGGTTAATTTTCCTGTAACCTGAAGCTTTTCTACGGCTCGCCGACTATTCTTACTTCCGACTCGAGTTCGATGCCTAGTTTCTCGTGGACGGTTTTTCTTACCAGCTCGATCAGGGCTATGGCGTCTTCTGCGGTGCCACCGCCGAGGTTGACCAGGTAGTTGGCGTGTACGGGTGAGACCTCGATGTTTCCCACGCGCGTGCCTTTCAGGCCGGCTGCTTCTATCACGCGGCCTGGGAAATCTCCCTGGGGGCGTTTGAAGGTGGAACCGCAGCTTGGCCTGTTCGGGGAGCCGCTCATGCGCTGCGCCCTGAACTCTTTTATGCGAGCCTTCAGCTCCGTTGGGTCGCCCGGAACGAGCGTGTAGCCGGCGCGCAGGACGATCCAACCCGGGTGGTCGTGCAGGGCGCTGTAACGGTAGGAGAGATCGAGGTCTCTGTTCTCCATTCGGATGACTTCGCCGTCTCTAAGTACGTCTGCCCAGTCGAGCACTTCGGCCGTTTCGGAGCCGTAGGCGCCTGCGTTCATGTAGACGGCGCCGCCCACGGTACCGGGGATACCGGTGGCGAACTGTAGCCCGGCGAGGCCGCGGCCGGCGGTGGTGTTGGCCAGGACGGGGTAGAGGACGCCGGCGTCTGCGGTGACGGTCGTGCCTTCGATCTCCACGTTCCTCAAGGACTTGGCCAGACGGATGGTGAGGCCCCTGATGCCACCGTCGCGGACGAGCACGTTCGTGCCGCCGCCGAGTATAGTCACGGGGATGTCGTGCTCTCGGGCTATCTGTGTGGCGGAGATCAGGTCCTCCACCGTCCCTGGCTCGAGGAGGGCGTCTGCGGGTCCCCCTATCTTCCAGGCCGTATAGCGCTTGAGGGGCTCGTCGAGCTTGGCCGAGGGGAAGAGCCGTTGTAGAGTGCCCGTGTGCACGGTAGGGAATATAGAGTACTGAGTAAAGCTTTGCAGAGAGGAAGAGGCTTATGAAGGCGATGGCGCTTGCGGCGGGCAAGGGAACCAGGCTCTTCCCGCTAACGGGGGAGATACCCAAACCGATGGCCCCCGTGGTGAACACTCCGATAATCGAGCACATCTTCGAGCTGCTTGCCCGCCACGGCATCGAGGAGGTTCGCGTCAACGTACACTACCTGGCGGACGCCCTCCTCGGGGCCTACGGCGAGGAGTCCAAGGTGGACGGCATGAGGGTCTACCTGGAGCGGGAGGACAAGCTGCTCGGCACGGCCGGGGGCGTGAAGCGTCTCGCCGACCGCTTCGACGAGACCTTCGTCGTCATCTCGGGCGACGCGCTGACCGACGTGAACATCACGGAGCTGGTGGAGCGCCACAAAGAGCGGGGCGCCCTCGCCACCATCGCGTTGCGCCGGGTTTTCGACACCTCGGAGTTCGGGGTAGTGGACGTGGACGACGAGGGTAACATCGAGGGTTTCCAGGAGAAACCAGACCCGGGGGAGGCCATAAGCACGCTGGCCAACACGGGCATCTACGTGTTCGAGCCACGGGCTCTGGACTACATCCCGGAGGGGGCCTTCTTCGACTTCGCCGAGAACGTCTTTCCGAAGCTGCTCGAGAACGGGGAGAAATTCGTCGGCTACGAGGAGGACTTCTACTGGTCGGACATAGGAACGCTCGAGGCCTACCGCCAGGCCCAGTACGACGTGCTCTCCGGCAAGGTTGACGTCAGGATCCCTGGCGAGAAGCGGGGCGAGTCCTTCTGGGTCGGAGAGGACGCCCAGATCCACCCTTCCGCGGAGATAGAGGGCCAGGTCCTCGTGGGAAGAGACGCCGTGGTCGGCCGGGGCGTCAAGCTACTGGAAGACGTAACCATCGGGACCGACTGCTGGATCCGGCCAAACGCCACCATCAAACGCAGCATCCTCCTCCCTGGCGCGAGCGTCGGCGACGGAGCATACCTCGAAGACTGCATAGTCGGCCACCACTACGACGTGCGTCCGCAGGAAACCATCAGGGGTGGTGCCCTGATCCGTCGCGCTTAAGCGGTTCGCTTCGCAAACCGCGCTGTCAGCTATCAGCCTTCAGCTATCAGCTTTTTGGCTGACTGCTGAAAGCTATCGGCTGATGGCCAATTGCTGAAAGCTAACTCGCTGGCCTTACCAGTCGGTAGCCAAACCCGCGCACGGTCTCTATGAGCTTGGGGTCGCTTGGGTTGTCGGCGAGCTTGTTTCGAAGGCGCTGGACGTAGACGTTGACGGTACGTTCGTCGATGTACTCTTCTTCGCCCCAGACCTGTCTCAGGAGGGCTGTGCGGGGGAAGACCCGTCCCGGGCTCTGGGCCAGGGTGTGGAGGAGCTTGAACTCTCGGGGGGAGAGAAGGATCTCTTTGCCGCCTTTGAGGACCTGGACCTGATCCGGGTCGATTTCGAGGTCGCCAACGTAGATTCTGCCAGACTCCCCGTTCCCGTCGCGTTCGCGCTTGCGGAAGATCTGCTTTACACGCGCAACCAGTTCCCTGGGGTTGACGGGCGAGCGCATGTAGTAGTCGGCGCCGAGCTCTATGCCTACTATGCGGTCCATGGTGTCCTCATCCCTGAGGAGGGCCACGGTCGAGACGCCCGGCTTCTGTACGGCGGAGATCACCTGGAACCCTCTCTCGTCGGGGAGGCGGTTATCTACCACGGCTATCTCGAAGTCTTCGCGGCTAGCCATCTGACGCGCCTGCGAGCCCGAGCCGGCGGGGATCACACGCCACCCCTCCCCAGCGAGCGCACGCCTCAGATGCAACCTCTCCTCGTCGTCCCCGATCACAAGCAGTACAGATGCGCTCAAAACGCCACTTCCACCTTCGCTCCGCAAAAGCCAAACGTCATCACGGAAGTATATCCACAAATACACATCTTAGGTACACCAACCTTGAGAGATGCAGAGTCCAGCGGTATCATATGCCCTCCGATGCGCTCGTAGCTCAGCCGGATAGAGCGTCTGACTACGAATCAGAAGGTCGCAGGTTCGAGTCCTGCCGAGCGCGCTACGAAATACCTGCAAATTGCA
>DASUPX010000490.1:0-4338 GCA_036280905.1 Rubrobacter sp.
GCTCTTCATCGATAAAGCGAAGCGTCTGGGCGAGCGGTATCGCGTGCATGGTGCGATGGAGCAATGCCATGGGGCGGCGGGGATCCCTCACGGCGAGGCGCAGAAACGCGGTATCCAGGAGCCGCCACTGCCAGGAAACAGGCCGGCTCGCGGGCAGCTCTCGATCCTCACGCCACAAACGGGCCAGATGCTTGCTCTCCCTGGCAATGCGAACCACGCCGTAGCCGGCGCTCGGCTTGACGAGACCACGCTTGGCCCCGATCAAGATGTGCCTGGGCCCGGACGTCGGCGAGGGCGCGAACCCGAGCGGTATGGTCCCCATCTCTTCGTGGGTGACGGCGAAGCGCGCCTCCGGATACCGCGCTCCCAGGTAGTGAAGGAGTGGCGCCTGGTCTTCATCCGCAGCAACCGGACCGAACGAGGCCGACTCGAGCAGCGCCGCCGAGGGGCTGAGCGGCAGTAGGTAGGCGAAAGATCGTTCGTCGAGCGGGTCGAAGAGGGTTGCGGTCCTCGTGTCGAACACGGCGCGATCTGCCTCTACCACGAGGCCGGTACCGCCCAGGATCGCCTGCGGTCGAAGTGGAGACGGAAAAGAGGGGGAAACCTCGGTGGCGCTATCGAAGACCCAGGAGGCGCGTACGGCACCGGCGTCGGTCGAGATCTCGTAGAGCTTGTCATTCCGGCGGGAGATGGAACGTGCCGTGGTCCGAAGCCAGTCGAGGGGAACATCCTCCAATAGGGCGCCCAGGTGCGCGAGCACATCGGTGGAGCGTACCAGACGCATGGTGTAAGGGGCGATGGGTTGTGGGGCTATCCCCGCCACTTCGGCTTGCCGCCAGGTGCCGATAGCAAACCGGTCGTAGGGCGTCCGCTCATGGCTCCAGTAACTCCAGTGAACGAGCCCTCGCTCCGAGGGCGGTACCGGGTCGATGACCGCAACTCGCCCGGGCAACCGCGGCCGGAGCTCCGCCAGAAGCAACAGGGCCGAGAGGCCAGCCCCGACGAAGACCACGTCGTAGTCCCGAACGCTCATCCCCGAAACTGTCTACCTGCCACGCAGCACGTCAGCCCTTGCGGCCTTCGAGGCGGGGACCGGTGGGCACAGGCCGTCTCGAAGCGCGGGAGTGGCTCTCAGGTATCTCGGGCCCCTATCTCGACCAGGCCGTGACGTCCTGCGAATAGAACCGCCTGCAACCGGGAGTGCACGCCCAGCTTGAAGAGTATTTTCGCCACGTGGTTGCGTTCCGTCTTCGCGCTGATATGGAGCCTCGCGGCGATTTCCTGTGCCTCCAGGCCTTCTGCCAGAAGCGAGAGCACCTCCCGCTCCCGCTCGGTAAGGGTGGACAACGCCTGCCTGGCATCCCGCTCCTCGTCCTTTCGCGCGCCCGCGAAGCGCAAGAGATCTACTATCTCCTCGAGGGGCATCAATGTCTCGCCGGCGCGAAGCCGCCTGACGGCGTCTGCCACCTCGGCCATCTCAGAGCTCTTGTGCAGTACGCCAGCCGCCCCCGATTCTACGGCCCTCGCGATCTCCGAACGCTCGCCGGTCGCGCTCAGGACGAGCGCCTGCGCGTGCGGGTTGGCGGCGCGAAGTTCCCGGATCAGGTCACCGCCGAAACCGTCGGGAAGCCCGAGATCTACCACCGCGACGTCGAACTCTCCGGGCATGGCACGTGCTTCGGCGAGGGATCCCGCCTGCCCCGCGACCCTCAGGCCGGGCTCGGCCTCCAGCGCAGCGGCGACGCCCTGGCGGAAGGAGGCATGGTCGTCTACGAGCAGGACCCTGACCTCCTCTCCCCCCGTTCGGTCAGGGTGTGTACTGGTGTCTTGCCTGGGCAGTTCGAGGCGCACCCTGGTTCCCTCGCCTGGTTGGCTCCAGACCCGCAGGTCTGCGCCAAGAGCCTTTGCCCGCTGTAACATCCCCCTGGTGCCTGTTCCTACTGGAACCTCTGTCTGGTCGAAGCCTCCACCATCGTCCGACACCTCCAGCCAGGCCGAGCCATCCCCGGTGCTGGCGATAACGGTTGCGTGACGGGCGTCCGAGTGGCGCCTGACGTTCGCGAGGGCCTCCTGCACGACGCGCAGCACGTCCTTGGAGCAACCCTGCGGAAGCGTCTCGGGAAATCCCGCACCCACCTCGAGCCGGTACTGGCAGCCCGGGTTCATACCCCTGTTTAGCTCCACGAGGGATTCCAGGGAGAGGATCAGGTTTCCCTCCTCGGCTTCGAGGCTCAGGTCGTAGACGGCGCTCCTCAACCCGCGCACGGCCCTGGTCATGGCGGCAGCCGCCTCCTCGAGCCTGGATTCGTCGTTTCCCACTTCCGATTTCTTCGAGAGTCGAACCGATTGCAGGGCGTAAGTCAGGTCCTGAAGAACTACGTCGTGCAGCTCGCGCGAGATACGGTCGCGCTCGGCCTCCCTGGCCTCCCGCAATTCTTGCTCGGCCCGCTTGCGCTCTGTGGTCTCGTAGCGGATGGCCACGTACTGGTATGGCTTGCCCCTATCGTCGAGAAACGGGACTATGGTCGTGTCCACCCAGTAGATCGAGCCGTCCTTAGCCCTGTTCCTTAGCTCCCCGCGCCACACCCTGCCACGCGCGATGGTTCTCCACAGCTCACTTACGAACTCCTTCGGGTGATAGCCGGAGTTGATGATGCGGTGGTCGTGGCCTATCAGCTCGTCCCTCGTGTACCCCGAGACCTCGCAGAACTTTTCGTTGGCGTAGGTGATCTCACCGCGCTGGTTCGTTATGGCGACGATGGCGCTCTCGTCGAGGGCGAACTTCATGTCGGCGAGCTCCTTGAGCGTCCTCTGCAGATCCCCCTCCATGCGCTTGCGCTCGGTCAGGTCCCTGGCGATGGCCGAGGCGCCCACGATGTTGCCGGCCTCGTCTTGCAAGGGTGAGACGCTCAAAGAGACATTGAACCGCCGCCCGTCTCTGGTCACCCGCACGGTGTCGAAGTGTTCGATTTTCTGCCCGCGCCCGATCTTCTCGAGGATCTCGGGTATTTCGCGGGGAAGCTCGGGCGGGACCAGGATGGTGACGGATTCGCCGATCACCTCTTCGGCACGGTAGCCGTAGAGCCTCTCGGCGCCACCGTTCCAACTCGTGATGGTACCGTCCAGGGTCTTGCTCAGGATGGCGTCCTCGGAAGACTCGACTATGGCGGCGAGCCTCCGGCTGCGCTCCTGCGCCTGCTCGCGCTCGGCGGCCTCTTCCCTGGACCTCTGGTAGAGCGCGGCGTTATCTATAGCCAGTGCCGCGCGGTCTGCTAGATCACGGAGAAAGCGCTCGTCTCCCTCGTCGAAAGCCTCGGAGCGATCGTAACGCACCAGGGAGATCCCGCCGAGCAGGCGTCCCCTGGTGACCAGAGGGGCCCCCATGATTTCCGAGATGGGGTGGCGCCGAATAAACTCTGCCTGGGCCTCGGACGTATCTGACGGCATCCCCCGGGATGGCACCTTTACCCGGACCACGCGCTCCTCCTCGATCACGGGACGCCAGAGGCCCGAGTCGGCCCGATCGTCGGTATCCCGCACGACCTCCCAGATGGCCCTCTTCAGGTCGGGATCCGGGTGGTGGGCGGCGACCGGACGGAGCCTCGTGCCGTCTTCGGAGAGTAGCCTCACGGTGCAGGCATCTCCGGTCGCCTCGGCGACATGCTCGGCAACGTTGCGCAACAGGGTCTCGTGATCGAGCGTCGCCTCGGCAAACGTGCGGGAGGCCGCGGCGAGCGCGAGCAATCGATCCGTGGCCCGCCGGCGTTCGGTCGCGTCCTGGAAGTAGACCGAGAGCCCGTGTTCGGAAGGGTACGCCCGTCCCGACACGTATGTGCCGAGAACCGCCGACAGGGTCTCGAACTCGGTGGTCGCGCCCTCCTGCATAGCCCGTTCGATCTGGCGGCGAGCCTCCGACCCCTCTGCCTGTGGGAACACTTTCCAGATGTTCTTACCGAGCATCTCTTCCCGCGGGCGGCCCCAGAGCTCCTCAGCCCTGGCGTTCACGTAGGTAAATCGCCAGTCCTCATCGACGGCGAAGAAACCATCGGAGATGCTCTCGAGGATGGACGCCACCTGCTCGGGGGTGTCGTTTGCACCCCCAGCCCGGCGCTCGGGACCTCCCCTTTCCAGGCGTCCGCTCACCGGCAGATGCCTCCGGCGAGCCCTGGGACAGACGGGGCCCGTTCGGCGGCGCGACGAGGACGTTCGTAAAGTGTAGACGCTCTTTGCACGTCAAGGATCATCACGTTGAAGACATCTCCGAGGACCGCTGCCTGGCGGCCCTTCCCTGCCCAAAAATTCTAACACGCCGATAGTTGGGGCGTGCAGCTCAGAACC
>DASUPX010000491.1:0-15114 GCA_036280905.1 Rubrobacter sp.
CAACGTCCGGAAGTAGAGCATACGCGCCGTGCGACAGGAACTCTGCTTCCGGGGCAGGCCCCGGAGAGCCCAGCTCAGGCTCCGCTTGCCACGAGCATCACGTCTCTACCACGCTGGAACTCGTACGGAACGCGCCTGATCTCGACCCGGTAACCGCGACCCCGCAGAATGTCTATCGCCGGCTCCAGGTGCGGGGAAGGGCCCCCGTAACTCTTCAGAAGTGGGAAGACTCGCGTCTCAGTCGCGACCCGGCACATCTCCTCGATGGAGGCCACGTGGAATTCGGTGGAGAGACGGTCCGAGTAGGTAAAGAGAAAGTGTGAACAGAGGACGAGATCGAACGCCCGGTCTCTGAAGCCGAGGTGGGGGAGGGAGAGGTCCAGGTATCTCCCTTCCGCCGTCCCACGTGGGAAGTCATCGAGGAACGTCTCCATCGCCGCCATGCGAGCCTCGCCCAGGTCTTCGGGTGACGAGAACTCCCGCCACACGAACTCGTGGTGGGCCGTACGGACGTTGGCAACCATGGTGTCGTAGGCGTCCTGGACGCGGGAGAGTATCTCTACCGCGGTAGAGCGATAGAGGGGATCGCAGGAAGTTACCTCG
The DNA here is from genome assembly GCA_036280905.1 of Rubrobacter sp. GTDB lineage: Bacteria > Actinomycetota > Rubrobacteria > Rubrobacterales > Rubrobacteraceae > Rubrobacter_D. The sequence goes on from DASUPX010000491.1 coordinate 604, forward strand.
TGACCCCCGGCGGTGAGCTCGGCATTGAAGCTGGCCGGTCCTGCGGCGCAATCGAGGATAGAGCCGGAAAGATGAACGGTCGTCAGGGCGAACATCCTGACGTATTCGGACAGGGACCTGCCCCAGGGTACGACCTGGTCTAGCTCGGGGACGGCCCTCTTACTCGCCCTGCCCCGAAGCGAGCGCCTTGTCGAGGCGGCTCACCTTGCGGGCGGCCCTGTTGGGGTGGATGATGCCCTTGGTAGCTGCCTGGTTGTACGCCCTCTGGGACTCGTTGCGCAGTTCCCTGGCCCTCTCCCCGTCCCCGGCCTCGATGGCCCTGTAGAAGTTCTTGGAGAGGTTGCGAAGACGGCTCCTGGCGCTCTGATTATGGGCGCCTCGCTTGACGCTCTGCTTGTCGCGTTTGGATGGTGCGGGCACGCTGAATCCTCCGGTAAAAGTAACCTAACCGGAAGAATGTAACACACGGAGGTAGGGGGGACAACGCGTTCTAGTGCGGATAGAGGGTGAAGGCCGGGACCCATGGCGGCGTCGCTGTCGCCGAATGCCAGCTTCCGGCCCCGTGTCCGGCGAAGACCCTGTAGGGCACCGCCCGTGCCCATTTTATCGGGGATATCTACGACTCTGATCTGCGGCCGGACCCTCCTGTCCTGTAGCGCGATGTCCCCGGTGCCGGCGTCCGATCCGCTGGCGACCACTATGATCTCGGAGTCCTCTCCGTAGCGCTGGCTCATAGCCTCAGCATAAGTCGCAAGCGTCTCGTGAAGACGGGGTCGTTCGTTGTGCGCAGGCACCATTAGCGTTATCCCCAATGCCGAGCTCACCCGCCGGCGATTACATATGCCCGGTAGGGTCCGGGAGGAGAGGCTGACGGGGCTTACTGCAGGCGTACTCGCGGCCGTCGCTGCGGGAGCGGGAACGAGGGGCAATCATGGTAGAATCCCCTGGTGAAAAACATCGAACGCACGCGCAATTTCTGCATAATCGCGCACATAGACCACGGAAAAAGCACCCTCGCGGACCGACTCCTCGACATAACCGAGGCCGTTCCCGAGCGCGAGCGCATGGACCAGATCCTCGACACCATGGATCTGGAACGCGAACGCGGCATAACGATCAAGGCCCAGGCTGTTCGCGTCCTTTACAAGAGGCACGACGGCGGGTGGAACCTGAACCTGATCGACACCCCCGGCCACGTTGATTTCGCCTATGAGGTATCGCGGGCCATTGCCGCCTGTGAGGGAGCGCTGCTCATCGTCGATGCGAGCCAGGGCATACAGGCACAGACCCTCGCCAACCTCTACCTCGCCATGGAGCACGACCTCGAGATCATCCCTGTCCTGAACAAGATAGACCTGCCAATCGCGGACGTGGAGTCTGTCACGGAAGAGCTCGTGGAGCTGCTTGGCGTGGACGAAGAGGAGATCATCAAGATCTCCGCCAAGACCGGGGAGAACGTGACGGGCGTCCTCGACGCCATCGTGGACCGCATCCCCGCCCCGCAATCTGAGCACGAGGAGACGCGGGCCCTTATCTTCGACTCCCATTATGATCCCTACCGGGGCGTGATCTCCCTGGCCCGCCTCTTCGACGGTGAGCTGGAGAAGGGCGACAAGGTGAGGGCGATGGGAAGCGACGAACAGTTCGAGCTCCTGGAGGTCGGCTGCTACTCTCCGAAGCCTACGGCGCTACCCGTCCTCGGCACCGGCGAGGTTGGTTATGTGATCGCCGGTCTCAAGGACATCGAGGCCCTGCGCGTAGGCGATACCGTTACGCGGGTCGGGCAGCCCGCCTCGAAGCCCCTGCCCGGCTACGCCAGGGCGCTGCCGACGGTCTTCTCGGGCCTCTACCCGACAGAGGGCGATGATTTCGAGCGCCTCAGGGACGCGCTCTCCAAACTGCAGCTAAACGACGCATCACTGTTCTTCGAGCCGGAGAACAGCAGGATGGGCTTCGGGTTTCGTTGCGGTTTCCTCGGCCTGTTGCACATGGAGATCATCCAGGAGCGCCTCGAGCGCGAGTTCGACCTGGACCTCATAGCCTCCTCCCCGAGCGTGAAGTACGAGGTCGTCATCGACGAGGACAAAATAGAGGTAACCAACCCCAGCGAGCTGCCGGATATCTTCGACGAGATCAGGGAGCCTATCGTGCGCGCGACCGTGATCTGCCCGAAGGAGTACGTGGGTGCCGTGATGGGCCTCTGCCACGAAAAACGCGGCATCTCGGTCGGCATGGAGTACATCTCGACCCGCCGCGTCCAGCTCACCTACGACCTGCCGCTGGCCGAGATCATCACCGACTTCTTCGACGCCCTGAAAAGCCGCACGAAAGGCTACGCCTCCTACGACTACGAGCCGGTCGACTACGAGCCCTCCGACCTCGTCAAGGTCGAGGTGCTCGTCTCGGGCGATACCGTGGATGCCCTTTCCATAATCGTGCACCGCGACAAGGCCTACCACCGCGGCCGCGCCCTCGTCGAGAAACTCAAGGAGCTGATCCCCCGCCAGCAGTTCGAGGTTCCCATTCAGGCCACCATGGGCAAACGCGTGATAGCCCGCGAAACCGTCCGCGCCTACCGCAAGGACGTAACGGCCAAATGCTACGGCGGCGACATATCCCGCAAACGCAAGCTCCTCGAACAACAGAAAAAGGGCAAACGCCGCATGAAGCAGGTGGGCAGCGTAGAGATCCCGCAAGAAGCCTTCCTCGCCACACTACGCATCTAGCAAGCTTCGGCTAACGCCTACGCTTTCAGCACACTCCGGCCCTGCGGGCCTCCGTTTGTCAGCACGCTCCAGCCTGGCGGCTGTCGCTTGTCAGCAACGCTTCGCCAGGCTGCGCCTAGAGCTCGCTGTCAGCCAGGTCCCGCTGCGGCCTGACCCTTCCGCTCTAAAGATTCGATGCCCGGGAAATCCTTATGTCGAAGCCACCGTTACGTATCGAGACGACCGGCCGAAAGCGAGGCGAAGCCGATGCGTTGCTGACAAGCGAGGGCGCGAGCCCGAGCGTGCTGACGAGCCGGCGTAGCGGAGCGAAGCGGGCGTGCGCACGCGGAGGCGTTAGCCGGAGCGTGCTCACCGTAGGGCGCAGCGTGCTCATGTTAAAATCACGCGCAAGATGACGAACTTCGAGCTATCACAGAGGCAGCGTGAATTGCTGCTGAAGACGTTGGAGATCTATATCTCCACGGGTGCGCCCGTGGGTAGCCATGCCCTATCCGACGAGGTAGACACTAGCAGCTCCACGATTCGGGCCGAGCTGGCCCAACTGGAGTCGCTCGGGCTGCTGACCCACCCGCACACCTCCGCTGGGCGCATACCGACGGACAGGGGTTACAGGTACTACGTCGACGCCCTGATGGAGGGTGCCCCCAGGGACGAGACGGCGTTCGCCGCCCTGGAGGATTACGGCAACGTGGACGAGCTGCTGCACGGCGTCTCGGAGGGGATGAGCGACGTTACCCGTCTGCTGGCGGTGGTCGCGGGACCGAGCGTGCTGGGCGAGTCGCTCTCTCGCGTGGACTATCTGCCGCTGGGCGATGGCCGACTCCTGCTCGTGGTCTCCATGCAGAGTGGGGCTTCCTCCAGCGCCTCGGTTTCGTTACCCATCCCCGTAGAGGACGGAGAGCTGCGGGAGATGTTCGACGCGCTCAACTCCTGGCTCGGGGGACGGCCCCTTGGGACCGACCTGGAGCTGGGGCTCGCGGCGCGCGCTGCCCTCTCGGACCACGATCCGAGGACCGTGGCCGCCGTTTTGGAGGCCGTCGGGGCCCTGGGACGGGCCACGGAGCGGGGCGTGTTTATCCAGGGTGCGTCAGCCCTGCTCAGCCGCCTGGACGACCTCGACCCCGGCAGCCTGGCCGCCGTCATCGAGGTGTTCGAGCGCCGCCGGTGGCTCCTGCGGTTGATGGGCGACGCCCTGAGGCGCTCCGTCTCGAGCAGCGGGGTGGTCGTCTCGATCGGCAGCGAGAGCGGCTTCATGAACCTGACCGGCACGAGCCTGGTGGCCTCCGCCTACAGCCGTCGCGAGCAGCCCTACGGCGTGGTAAGCCTGATCGGCCCGAAGCGCATGGATTACGATGTGGCCATAACGACGGTCCGCTCGGCCGCCGAGGCCCTGACCAACTGCCTGGACGCCCGGTTCTAGTTGGCCACCAAGCGAGACTACTACGAGATTCTGGGCGTGTCCCGGGAGGCGTCGGAGGCGGAGATCAAGAAGTCCTACCGCCGCCTGGCCCGCTCCCACCACCCCGACGCCAACCCGGATGACAACGGCGCGGAGGACCGCTTCAAGGAGCTGACCGAAGCCTACGAGGTCCTCTCCAACCCCGAGGCACGGCGCGCCTACGATACATACGGCCACCAGGTCCCACGCGGCGGCGGTGGCGCCGGCGGCTACCCGGGTGGGGGAGAGCCCTTCGGCGGTTTCGAGGACATCTTCGAGGCCTTCTTCGGCGACCGCTTCGGCGGTGGCGGCTCGTTCTTCGGAAGCTCGGCGCCCCAGGGGCCGTCCCGCGGTGGCGACGCCGAGGTCCAGGTCGAGGTTTCGCTGCGGGAGGCCGCTTTCGGGGCTGACCGCGACGTGAGCGTCCAGGTGGTAAGCAACTGCGGGGTCTGCGACGGGGTGGGGGGCACGGAGTCTCACACCTGTCCCACCTGTAACGGCGTCGGGTCCGTAAGAACGATCCGGGAGAGCATCCTCGGTCAGATGGTTACCACGGGCCGCTGCTCTACGTGCGGGGGGCGCGGACGCGTCATCGACGTCGTGTGCGACAACTGCCGTGGCAGCGGGAGGGTAAGCGAGATCAAGACCCACCACCTGCGGGTTCCCGAGGGCATAGAGAGCGGCATGCGCCTGCGCGTCTCCGGCGCCGGGCACGCCGGCGAACCGGGCGCCCCGCCTGGAGACCTGTATGTGAGGGTCAAGGTTGCGGAAGACCCGGAGTTGTTGCGGGATGGCGACGACCTCATCCACCACATGCGGGTCAGCTTCGTGGACGCCACGCTAGGGGCCGAGGTGAACGTGCCGACCCTGGAAGGGCCGAGGACGGTGAGGCTAGACGCTGGCACGCAACCGGGTGCCACGCTCACGCTCGGGGGCGACGGGATGCCCCGGCTCAGACGACGCGGGCGCGGAGACATCAAGGTCGTCGTTGACGTCATGATCCCGACCCGCCTCTCCTCGGAGCAGCGGGAGCTTCTGGAGCGGTTCGAGAGCGTCAGCGGCGAAGAGACTTACAACGGCGGCGGGGGTTCCTTCTTCGACCGTCTGAAGGGCGTTTTCAGGTAGGGGGCTTCGTCGCTGGCACTACCATAACCCGAATCTTCGTCGACTCCGTTCCGGGGCCCGGCGGGATGCTCGAACTTCCGGCTGGTGAGGCCCATCACCTCCTCAAGGTCCTGCGTGCGGCAAGCGGGGATCGTATCGAGGTCGCCGACCGCTCCGGGCGGCTCTTCACGGCCGAGCTGCGCGGGGGGCGAGATGCGGCCGTCCTGGAAGAGCTTGCGGCGCCTGATTTGGCCGACACGGAGGTCTCGCTGTATCAGGCGGTTCCCAAAGGCGGCAGGATGGACCTCGTGGTGGAGAAAGCAACGGAGGTCGGGGTCTCGAGCATAGTTCCGTTGCTGACGGAGCGTGGCGTCGTGAACCCGCGCGAGGGAAAGGTGGGCCGCTGGCGAAGGGTCGCCAAGGCCGCGGCGCGGCAGTCGCTCCGGACGGGTGTTCCTGAGGTGGCGGACCCGGTGCCGTTCTCGGAGGCCGTCTCGCGGGTTGGGGATCGGGGCGTGCTCCTTCACAACGAGCCAGGTCTTCCTCCCGTCGAGACCGTCATCGGGTCATCCATTGCCCTCTTCGTGGGACCAGAAGGAGGGTGGGGCGAGGGTGAGCTACGGCTCGCACGTGAGGTTGGCATGCCGTTGGGTAGCCTGGGGTCGTACAGGCTGCGCAGCGAGACGGCGGGCATCGTGGCGGTGGCGCGGGCGTTTGCCACCCTTGAGAATAGGATCAAACACTAGAGGAGAAGTGGATGTGAGCGAGGCTGATTGCATATTCTGTAAGATAGCGCGGGGGGAGTTGGACGCCGAGGTGGTCCACGAGGAGGATGACGTGCTGGCGTTCCGCGACATCAACAGCCAGGCCCCCGTGCACATCCTCGTCATCCCCAGGCAACACGCCGCCAACCTCGAAGAGATCGGGGAGCTGCCCGACCGGGTGGTCAAGCGTCTCTTCGAGGTGGCGAGCTCCGTGGCCGCGGACGCCGGCGTCACGGAGGGTGGCTACGCCGTCAGGATCAACAACGGGCGCGATGCCGGGCAGGAGGTCTTCCACCTCCACCTGCACGTCATGGGCGGCAGGAAGCTGGGGATGCCGTGAGTGTCAGGGGCAGGATCAAGGACGACACAAGGACCGCAATGAAGGGGCGCGACAGGACCAGGGTCGGCGCTTTGAGGATGCTGGACGCCGCGCTCCAGAACGCCGAGATAGAGGCAGGAAGGCCGCTCACCGAGCAGGAGGAGCAGACCATCCTCAGGCGCCAGCTAAAACAGCGCGACGAGTCAGCCGAGGCGTTTCGCAAAGCCGGCCGCGAGGAGCAGGCCGAAGCAGAATCGGCCGAGGCCGAGATCGTCCGTGCCTACCTCCCCCAACCCCTCTCGCCTGCGGAGCTGGAGCAGATAGTCGAAACGGCCATAAGCGAGTCCGGAGCAACGAGCATGAGGGACATGGGAAACGTAATGGGCCGCGCCATGGAACTCTCCGAAGGCCGCGCCGAAGGCCGCCAACTCTCCGCTTTGGTGAGAGAAAGGTTGCAATGAAGGCTTCAGGCATCAGTTGGAACCGTTGTGCGCCGAAAGCCACACCAACCACCAGAAAGCTGATAGCTGAAGGCTGACAGCTGAAAGCTACGACGAAGGAGTAAACACGGAAACCAGATCCGATAGTCAGGTAGAGGTCAAGCTCGTAATACCGCCGCAGCGAACGCTGGAAGTCTTCGGGGACAGGGACTCTGTTCTGCGGAGGGTCGAGGAACTCGTAGAGTGTGAGGTCGTGGTGCGGGGCAACGAGATCGTGCTCCGGGGCACCGAGGCGGCCGTGGAGAGGGCCGAGGCCGTCTTCGACGGTCTGGTCGGTCTCGCCGAGGATGGCCACCATCTTACCCCTGAGACCGCCGAGCGCCTCTACAAGATGGCCGACGGCGGCGGTGGGCGCGAGGTTCTTGGCGACGTGATCCTGACCCATCGCGGGCGGCGCGTGGCGCCCAAGACCCGGAACCAGAAGGCCTATACTGACGCCATCCGCCAGCATCAGGTCGTCTTTGGCATCGGGCCCGCGGGCACGGGCAAGACCTACCTGGCTGTGGCGCTCGCCGTGGAGGCCCTCAACAGGGGTGAGGTTTCGAGGATCATCCTGACCAGGCCCGCCGTGGAGGCCGGAGAGTCGCTAGGGTTCCTTCCCGGTGACGTGATGGCCAAGGTAGACCCCTACTTCCGCCCGCTCTACGATGCGCTCTACGAGATGGTGGACCCGGCCAGGTTCCAGGCGCACCTGGAGCGCGGTATAATCGAGATCGCGCCCCTCGCTTATATGCGGGGCCGCACTTTGAACGATGCGTTCATCATCCTGGATGAGGCCCAGAATACTACCCCGCCGCAGATGAAGATGTTCCTGACGCGCCTCGGCTTCGGCTCCAAGATGGTCATCACCGGCGACCTCACGCAGGTAGACCTCCCGAAAGTTCGCGTAAGCGGGCTGCAGGATGCCAGAAACACCCTGACCGGCGTGGAAGGGGTATCATTTGTTGGGCTCAAGCGTGACGACATCGTCAGGAGTGACCTCGTTATGCGCATAGTGGACGCTTACGAAGGTGCTGGGGAGGATGGCACAACCCAGTAGAGGGCCGTCGAGCCGGGAGCAATCATGAAGCTAGGAAAAAAGAGCCCCACAAAGTTCAAGCGCAAACGCGTAGACGAGCTCCATCGCTCGCCCACCAGGTTCGAGCGCTTCAGGGCCTGGATCGGGCGTATTCCCAAGGTCAGGTTGTACGTCGGGCTCACCACCGTGACCTGGCTCGCCCTGACGGCGCTGATGGGTATCGGTCCGCGGCCACTCATCGAACGCGTGATAGCTCAAGGGATCATCGACCCCCGCGACAGGGCGAGGCTGGAGTCCCTGGACCTCCTGCATCCTTCAGACCCGTGGATGGCGCTTGTGGGCGTCGGGATCGTGGTCGCCGCGGAGATGTGGATATCCTGGTACTTTCTGGAGCGCTTCGGAGAACGCATCCTGAAGACCAACTCGGCCATAAGGCTCGTCCTGGCCGCCTCGCTCACGGTCCTGTTTACCGCCCTGGCCCGCCTGTTTATCACGCTGGACTTCGACCCCTACCTGACGCCCCTTGCCGGGCTCTCCATCATCGGAACCATGCTGCTGGGGCCGAGGCTGATGTTCCTGATGGTCGTGATCACCAGCGTCAACGTGGGCATCCTGAGCGGGAACAACTTTCTCCTGACCGCGGCTCTGCTGCTTGGTTCGGGGTTCGCCATCTACACGACGGTGCGCGTGGACTCCCGCCAGCGTCTCCTGAAGGCCGGGCTGGTGATCGCCGCCGTGATGGGCGTGGTCACGTTCGCGGTTGGCCTGATCGGCGGCGGGGGTATCCAGGAGTCGCTGTGGCTTGGCGTCCTCGGCCTGGGCAACGGCCTCCTCTCGCTGGCGCTCGCCACGGTGCTGCTGCCGTTTCTGGAAGACGCCTTCAACATCCTGACGCCTATGAAGCTGCTGGAGCTCTCTGACCCGCGACATCCGCTTCTCGACAAGCTGCTGCGCAACGCACCTGGCACCTTCTCCCACTCCATGCAGGTCGGCCTGCTTGCCGAGAGGGCCGCCGAGAGGGTCGGTGCCAACGCGCTGCTCGCCCAGGTCGGGGCCTACTACCACGACATCGGCAAGATGGAGCACCCGGCATACTTCGTGGAGAACCAGATCGCCCAGCTTAACCCGCACGCCGACCTCTCCCCGACGCTCTCCGCCAAGGTGATAAAACGCCACGTGAAGGACGGCCTCGAGATAGGCGAGGCCTGGGGCCTGCCGCAGGAGATACTGGACATCATAGCCCAGCATCACGGCTCGACCCGCATCGAGTACTTCTACCGCAAGGCACTAGAAGACGCCCCTGACGAGAACTCGGTCCGAGAGTCGGACTTCCGATACTCTAGCGGCCTGCCGAAGTCCAGGGAGGCCGGCATAATGATGCTCGCCGACTCCATTGAGGCGACGGTAAAGTCCCTGCCGAAGTCGACCCCGAAGCGTATCGAGGACGTGGTCACCGACACCGTGCGCAGGAAGCTGGAGGACGGCCAGTTCGATGAGTGCCGCCTGACCATGCACGACATCCACGAGGCGGGGGAGGCGATCCGTGAGTCCATGATCGGGTTCCTCGGGCCGCGTATCGAATATCCCGAACCCTCGAAAGAATCCCGGAGCGGAAAGAAGGCGGCAAAGTAGACCGCCGACCGAAGGGAGGTCAATCCATGCCCGTCGCCGTGGTAGATGAGGTGGGCTACGAACGGCTAGACGGGGAGACGGCCTCCCATCTGTTTTCCGCCGCCTTCTCGGAGATGGGCCTGGACCTCGCTCGGATCGGCGAAGTCTCAGTGGCGCTCGTGGACGCTACTACCATCCATGACCTCAACCTCCAGTTCAGGAACAGGGACGAGCCGACCGACGTGCTCAGCTTCGGGGTGGACGGTCCCTACGGGGAGATGGTGGGGGAGGTCGTGATCTGCCCTTCCTGTGCGAGCCCGGAGATGGGCGTGGAGGAGCTGGTGGTGCACGGAGCGTTACACCTGGCGGGCATGGATCACGGCGAGGATTTCGAGTCGAGCGAGATGGCCGGGGTCCAGGAGGCCGTGATGGGGGCGTGGCGTGACCAGGAGGGTTGAGCGGGCGGGCAAAGGCCAGCAGGGAGTCGTGCGCAGCTTCGAGCACGCTTACCGGGGCATGATCTCCGCGGTCCGCACCCAGCGGAATATGCGCTTCCACGTCGTGGTCGCCGTGCTGGTGCTTCTGGCCAGCCTGCTCGTGGGGGCGAGCAAGCTCGAGCTCGCCATTCTGGTCCTGACCATCATGCTCGTCTTCGTTACCGAAATGGTCAACACCGCGATGGAGTTTGTGGTGGACCTGGCCACCAGGGAATACCATCCCCTGGCGAAGCTCGCCAAAGACGTCTCGGCTGGGGCCGTGCTCGTGTCGAGCGTGGGTGCCGTCCTCGTTGGCTACCTCGTTCTGGCAGACGATCTCGGGCCGCTCTCGCTGGCCACCCTGGAGAGCATCAGGCGCTCCCCGGCCCACCTGACGCTGGTATCGCTTGGTGTGGTGGTGCTCATCGTGCTTCTCGGCAAGGCCCTCACCCATTCTCCCCGCAACTTCGCCGGCGGCATGCCCTCGGGGCACGCTGCGGTCGCCTTCGCCGGGTGGGTTGCGGCAAGCTTCATCGCCGTCGCGGGCGGGGCCGGATCATACGCCGGGCTCATATCCGTGATCTCCCTGCTCATGGCCCTGCTCGTGTGCCAGAGCCGGGTCGAGAGCGGGCTGCACAGCGTCTATCAGGTCGTGGTGGGGGCCGTTATAGGGGTCCTCGTGACGACGGCCGCCTTTCAACTTTTGTGATTGGAGAAGATATGGACCGCAAAACCTTGTTGGAGGCCGCAAGGACGGCCTCGGAGCGCGCCTACGCGCCGTACAGCGACTTTCACGTCGGTGCGGCCATCCTGACCAGGGCAGGACAGGTGCACGCCGGCTCCAACATCGAGAACGCCTCCTACGGCCTCTCCATCTGCGCCGAGAGGAACGCCGCGACGACCATGGCCTTCGCCGACCCTGGGGACCGTCAGATCGAGCTCGTCGCCGTGTACAGCCCGAACGCCTCGCCGTGTTTTCCATGCGGCGCCTGCAGGCAGTTCCTGCGAGAGTTCGGCTGCAAGGAGGTCATCGTAGAGGACGGGTCTGGCCTCCGGAGCTACCCCTTCGAAGAGATCCTACCCAACTCTTTCGGACCAGAAGACCTTTGATAGGCGAGGACACGGACGGCCTGAAGAGCGGCTTCATCGCCGTCGTCGGCCGACCCAACGTGGGCAAGAGCACGCTGGTCAACAAGCTCGTCGGGCAGAAGGTCTCGATCACCTCACCCCGCCCCCAGACGACGCGCAGCCCGATCCGGGGCGTCCGAAACGGCCCAGGGTACCAGGCGATCTTCGTGGACACCCCAGGCTCGCAGAAGCCGCGCGACACGCTCCGCGCCAGGATGCAGGAGGGTGTAATCGACAGCCTCTCGGAATCCGATGCGATCTTGCTACTCCTGGACGCCGCACAGGCGAGGGAGGGCCTCGGCAGCGGCGACCGCTACGTGGCCCGCCTCGTGGCCGAGTCAGGCACACCCGCCATCGTCGTTATCAACAAGACCGACCTCCTCCGCACGCGCGAGGAAGCCCTGCCGATCGTGGACGCCGCCTCCGAGCTCGCCGACTGGAAGGAGATCTTCCAGGTCAGCGCGGCCAGCGGCACTAACGTGGAACCGCTGATGGAGTCCGTGGTGGGGTTACTTCCCCCTGGCCCCCGCTATTTTCCGGAAGGGGCCGTCACGGACTACCCGGAGTCCCTGATCCTCGCCGAGTATGTGCGTGAGAAGGCGCTCGGGGTTCTGAGGGAAGAGGTGCCGCATGCGGTGGCCGTCGAGATAGATGACGTCGAGCGCAAGGAGAACGTCACCGTCGTCTACGCCATCATCCACGTCGAACGCCCCACACAGCGCATGATCGTGCTCGGCAAGCGTGGCAAGACGATCAAACAGATCGGTACCGAAGCCCGCCGGGACGTCGAGCGGCTGCTCGGCACACGTATATATCTCGACCTCAAGGTGAAGGTTAGTCCGGGATGGCGGAGCGACAGGAAGTTTCTAGAGCGGTTGGGTTTATAATTCCCCTGCACGCAGGGCCGAGAGAGGAGCACCGATTTGGCAATGAGGGTACGCGAGTTCGCGAAGACGGTGGATCATACCCTCCTGAAGCCGGACGCCAGGGAAGAGGACATCGTCCGTATCTGCGAGGAGGCGGCCCGTTACCACTTTGCCGCGGTGTGCATCCCACCCTGCTACGTGCCGCTGGCCGCCAGGCAGCTGCGTGGCGCGGACGTGAAGGTGGCAACGGTGGTCTCTTTTCCCTTCGGTAATGATGCGACGGCGGTCAAGATAGCGGCCGTCAGGGAGGCCGTCACCAGGGGGGCCTCCGAGCTCGACGTGGTAATGAACATCTCGAAATTTCTGACCGGTCAGTTCGGCTACGTCGCCGACGAGCTCGCGAGCCTCACCCAGGAGGTCAGCGTGGTCGCCATGAACAACGGGCTGAACGACGTCGTGGTCAAGGTCATCATCGAGACGGCCTACCTCTCGGACAAGATGAAGCGGCTGGCCACCCAGATCGTGGCCTCCAGCGGCGCGGATTTCGTGAAGACCTCGACGGGCTTCGGTCCTTACGGTGCAACGCCGGAGGACGTGGCGCTACTGAGGGAGGAGGCACAGGAGGGGCTGGCCGTGAAAGCTTCCGGTGGCATACGCACGCTGGAAGACGCCCTGGACATCCTCAACGCCGGGGCCTCGCGGCTCGGCATGAGCGCCAGCGTGGCGGTGATGGAGGAGGCCGAGGGTGGCGGTCTACAAGAGTAAAGGGATAGTGCTCCGCTCCATCCGCTACGGCGAGGCGGACCGTATCCTCGATCTGTATACCAGGGACGCCGGCCTGATCTCCGCTATAGCCAAAGGCATCAGGCGTACGAAATCTCGTTTCGGAGCCCGCCTGGAGCCTCTGTCATGCGTGGATTTCGTTGCCTACCAGGGCCGCTCCCTGGATACCGTGACGCAGGCTGAGACCCTCCGTAGCTTCCACGGCGTGAGGGAGAACCTCGCCCGCTTCGAGGCCGCAGCCGGGATGGTTGGCAGCGTGCGCGCTCTCTCCGGCGGCGACGAGGCCGACCGCCGCGTCTTCAACCTCCTCTACAACGCCCTCGACACGCTCGAGGAGAGCGACTCGGCCTTCGAGTCCGTGGAGGCCTCCCTTGGCTTGAAGCTCTCGGTCCTTGCCGGATACGCCCCCCAGCTCGACACCTGCCTGAGTTGCGAAAACGACCTCGACACGGCAGAGCGACCGCTCCACTTCGCCCCGGAGCACGGGGGTGTGCTGTGCGCCGGCTGCCGGTCGCAGACGGGTGACGCCTTCCCGCTAGCCCCTGGTACGCTGGAGAGCGTCAGGGCCCTGATCGAAACTCCCGTCCGCGAGGCGCCATTGCAGGCAGGCCCGCGCGAGAACGTCCTGAGGGTGGTCCGCTCCCACGTTCTGGCCCACGCTCCCGGCAACACCCTCGTCGGACGGGGAATCACGGGAACCCGGCGCCCGGCGTGAGCCCCGCCGAATCGGGTCCGCTGATCCCCCACAACTCCTGGGCCGTAAAGCAAAGCGCGGGACGGGTAAGGTTCGAGCCGCCCGACGGGGTACGCAACGACTTCCAGCGCGACAGGGACCGCATCATCCACGCCAAAGCCTTCCGCCGTCTCATGCACAAGACCCAGGTGTTCATCTCTCCCGACGGAGACCATTTCCGGACCAGGCTCACCCACACGCTGGAGATGATGCAGATCTCACGCACCATCGCCCGCGCCCTCGACCTCAACGAAGACCTGGCGGAGGCGATCTCCCTCGGACACGACCTCGGTCATACCCCGTTCGGCCATACTGGCGAACAGGCCCTCTCCCGGGCCCTCGCCCCACACGGACGTACCTTCCACCACAACGAGCACTCCCTGCGCGTGGTCGATCGCCTGGAACAGGGGGGAGACGGCCTGAACCTTACCGTGGAGGTGAGGGACGGCATCCGTAACCATACGGGAAAGGTGCATCCGTCTACCAGGGAGGGTGAGATCGTGCGCATCGCCGACCGCGTCGCCTACGTCAACCACGACGTGGACGATGCCCTGAGAGCCGGCATCATCCGTGCGGAGGACCTTCCGGAAGGCCCGATCTCTACCCTGGGAGTAAGGATGAGCGTCAGGATCGACACCTTGGTTCGAGACATGATCCATAACTCTAGACAGAAAGGTGAGATAGCCCTGTCGGATCCGGTTTACGGGGCGCTCATGGAGCTCAGAAGTTGGCTCTTCCGAAACGTGTACAACAAACCCGGCTCCACGGAGAACCAGAAAGCCGCCGGCGTGGTAACCAGGCTCTTCGATTATTACCTGGAGCACCCCGAAGAGCGGGCACCCAGCGACCCCGACCCCATCATCGAGACCGTGGACTTCGTGGCCGGCATGACCGACCGTTACGCCCTCTCCGACTACAGGAGGCTCTTCCTCCCCAGGGGTGAGATCTTCGCCTGAGCGACCCTATCGGCATCTCCTGAAACCAGTAGCCTGTAACCCAAAACCTTCTTCGCGAATCGCTTCAAGGCTCTGTGCTTATCTCGACC
>DASUPX010000492.1:0-8276 GCA_036280905.1 Rubrobacter sp.
GATCACCCAGAACGGCACCCCGGCCGATTCGGGGTGACCGAACTCCGCTATGAGAACGAGCGTTATCACGCCCATGGTCTTCTGCCCGTCGTTGGAGCCGTGCGCGAAAGAGACCGCAGCGCCCGAGAGGATCGTCATCCAGCGTAAAGCCTTCGGATGGGCGGTGGAGGCTGTCTTTCTCCGTCCGGCGATCCAGAGCGTAAGGCGGGTAACCATCCAGGCCAGGCCTATGCCCAGCACCGGTGAGACGAGGAGGGCGAGGATGATCTCCGTCAGCGCCCCCCACTGGACGCCGGAGAGCCAGCTCGCGGCCAGACCGGCTCCGACCAGGCTGCCGACCAGGGTATGTGAGCTGGAGACGGGGAGACCGTAGTACCAGGTCCCCAGGTTCCACACTAACCCACCCATCAGGGCGGCAAGGATCAGCCTTATGGTTACCACGTCCGCCGGAACAACCTCGGTGATGATCACCGCCACCGCCGTTCCGACCACGACGGCCCCGAGGAAGTTGAGCAGGCCGCTCATGATAATGGCGGTTCTGGCCTTCATCGCCCTGGTGTAGATGATCGTCGCCACCGCGTTGGCTGTGTCGTGGAAACCGTTGGCGAAATCGAAGGCGTAGGCCAGCGCCACAGCGATGAGCGCTAGAGACACGCCTGACTCCAGCGCACGCCGTCCCCTTCCCTACCCTGACCACTGTTCCCGATCACCGCGCGTATATTCTCATAATCTCTGGGCTCGTGTATGGCGCAGGACGAGGTCCTGCTATTTCGGCTAGGTTGCTACGGCCACGAGCCTCTCTCTTCCCACATAAGGAAAGAGGACCTCGGGGAGGGTAACGGAGCCGTCTTCCTCCTGGTAGATCTCGAGAAGCGAGATCAGGGCCCTGCTCATGGCGATGGCCGTGCCGTTGAGGGTATGCAGTAGCTGGGGCCTTCCGCCTTCTCTCCTGAAGCGGATGGCGAGGCGGCGGGCCTGGTAGTCGGTGGTGTTGGAGGTGCTCGTTACCTCACCGAACTCGTTCCGGCCAGGCATCCAGGCCTCCAGATCATACTTTCGGTAGGCGGCACCACCGAGGTCGCCGGTACAGATGTCGACCACGCGGTAAGGCAGGCCGAGGCCCTGGAAGATCTGTTCCTCTATCTCGACCATCTCGTTGTGGATGTCTTCCGACCCCTCAGGAGTAGTGAAGGCGAACATCTCGACCTTGGTGAACTGGTGTACGCGGTACAGGCCGCGGCTCGCGCGGCCGTGCGAGCCCGCCTCGGTGCGGAAGCAATGGGACAGGCCGGCGTAGCGTAGCGGGAGGGCGGCCTCGTCCAGGATCTGTTCGGCGTGCTGGCCGGCGAGCGGGATCTCGGCGGTGGCGATCATGGACAGGTCGGAGTCTTCGACCGAGTAGATCTGGGTCTCCGGCCCGCGCGGGATGTACCCCGTCCCCTCCAGCATCTGGTCCCGAGCCAGGTCGGGGGTTATGGTGGGCTGGTACCCACTCTCCATGATGATGTCGAGGGCGTAGCGGATCAGGCCGAGTTCCAGCAGCACGGCGTCCCCGCGCAAAAAGTAGAACTTGCTACCCGTGGTCCGGGCGCCGGCGTCGAAATCTATGATTCCGAGCGCCTCCCCGATCTCGGCGTGGTCCTTCGGCTCGAAGGAAAAATTCGGGATCTCGCCCCAGCGTCGGATCTCGACGTTCTCGGTGTCATCCCTGCCGATGGGCGAGTCCGGGTGGGTCATGTTGGGGATCTTGGACTGCTCGTCGCGCAACCTGTCCTCGACCTCATGCAACTCCCCTTCCTTGGAGGGCAGCCGCTCCTTCATAGCACGCGACTCCTCGATGAGCCGTCCCCGCCTCTCCTCGTCGCGCTCCTTGCCTACGCTCCTGGCCATCTCGTTCTGTCGTTGCCTGAGCTCGTTCAACTCCTGGATGAGGGCAGAGCGGCGGTCGGCCAGCTCGATGACAAGCCCCACGTCGGCCTCGACGCCACGATTCCGACAGTTCTCCTCGACGGCTTCGACGTTCTCACGGATGAATCTGAGATCGAGCACGGGGGCCTCCCTTCGGTCGGCAGGTATCAGGCTTCAGGTTCAAGGCATCAGCCAGGGGCTGATCGGTCTTATCTTAGCCTGCATGCTCCCGGAGTGCCCGATCCTCTGTCCGGATGCGGACGAAGAGGAGCGCGGCGTTCAGCAGCGAGAAGATGACCGCGGTGAGCCAGGCCCCGAAGATGAGCGGGAACGCCAGAATTTCTACGGCAACCACGACGTAGTTGGGATGGGAAAGATAGCGGTAAGGCCCGGCCTTGACGGGCTTCATACCGGGCACGACGAGCACCCTGGTGTTCCAGTTCGTGCCAAGGGACACGATCGCCCAGTACCGTAACGGCTGTACGAGCAGAAAAGCCGCCAGCGGCAAGGGCCACCAGACGGGTATCTCGGGACCGCGCAAGAGTCCCTCCACGAGCGTCGAGACCAGCCAGAGCACATGAAGCCCGACCATCAGGGGATAGTGGCCGGCCCCCCGCTCCACGGCACCACGGGCTCGCAACCGGCGCTCGTTACGCCGCGAATAGACGAGCTCCAGCAGCCGCTGAAGTGCGACGAGACACACCCCCACAATGAGGTAGACGACGCTCAATGAGCCGACCACCCCACCGGATAACCCTGATGCCTGATGCCTGATGCCTGATGCCCAGGATGCTGACCTGCGGTCAGCATCTGAAAAACACGTGCTCCGCTGAGAAGCCCGGGCCCATCGCCGAGAGCACGCCGAGTTCGCCCCTCGTGAACTCGCGGCTTTCGAGGAAACGCTCCAGGATGAAGAGCACGGTGACGCTCGACATGTTGCCGCAGTCGCGCAGCACGTCCCTGCTGGTGGCGAGGCCCCCAGATTCGAGGCCGAGCACGTTCTCGAAGGCGTCGAGAACCTTGGAGCCGCCGGGGTGGAGCACGAAGTGCTCGAGCTCATCAAAATCGAGGCCGAGGGACGCACACGCCTCTTCCAGGTTCTCGCGGAACCTGGCCTGCACGATGGCGGGGACGCTCTTGGAGAGCTGGACTTTCAGGCCCGTCTCGACCAGCTCCCAGCCCATCACGTCCTCCGTATCGGGCCAGGTGGTGCTGTAGCTTCCGAGGATCTCCGGTCCGGTCGAGTCTCCGAGCAGCACGGCGGCCGCACCGTCGGCGAAGAGGCTAGTGGAGATCAGGTTGCTCCGCGAGCGATCGCCGCGCTGGAAGGTGAGGCCGGAGAGCTCGACGGCGACGAGGAGGACCAGCTTGTCGGGGTAGAGACGGGCGTGCTCCGAGGCGCGGGCAAGCCCCGACGCGCCGGCGGAGCAGCCTAGGCCCCAGATAGGAACGCGGCGCGTGTGCTCCGAGAGGCCGAGCCTGAAGATGAGCTTGGAGTCGAGGGATGGAGTAGAGATACCCGTGGTAGAGACGAAGAAGATCGCGCCCACATCCTCCGGTTTGGCCCCGATCCTTTCGAGTGCCCTGCTCGCTGCCTTCTCGGAGAGGTCGAGGGCGTGCTCGACGTACAGGGCGTTCTTCTCGGGGAAGCCGTGGTCCCGCTCGAACCACTCTACCGGCACGCAGAAGTAACGGCTATCGACGTTAACGTTGTCGAAGATTGGGAGCAGGCGCTCGATGTCGCCGTCCCGGCGCGAGAACATGCCCCGGGCGAACGTCTTCGCCTCCTCCTGCCCGATGCGATGCGGCGGCAGGGCCGTGGCGACAGAAAGGATCCTTGGGGCGTCTCCGATCAATTCTTCCCCGGGCTTGCCTGCCGGGACACGCCGGGTTCCGTACCGGCCCCGGCGTCTGGTTCCGGTGTCTCGCAGGTGTTGCGGAACACGTACTGCGAGAGGCGTTTGCGCTGGCGGCTGGACCAGTCGATGGTGGGCCTGCGTTGCTCGGTGGGAACGTATCCCAGCCTGTAGACCGCCATGAGCTCCAGGTCTTCGGGCACCTTGAACAACCTCTTAAGGCGCTCCCAGTTCTCGGGGATCTCCATCGGGGTGGAGACGAACTGGATGCCCATACCGAGCTCGGTGGTGGTGAGCCAGATGTTCTCGACGGCGGCCCCCATCCCGAAGACCGAGTAGAAGCCGGACAGTTCGCCTGGCCTGTACTCCGTCTTGTCAAGGAGGACGGCCAGCAGGAGCGGTGAGCCGGCGACTAGCTTCCTGTTGTCCTCCCCAAGCGTTTTCGGGACGCCGAAGCGGTTCATCACCGCCTGGCCCGTGGAGGAGAAGATCTGGCGCCGGAAAGGCTTTAGAACCGCGGGCATCTGGTCGAAGTGAATGCCGTCACGCCTCTGTTCCATCTCGGCCTCGGAGAAACGGAAATACGGCCTGTAGCGCTTCCAGAAGGTGCCTTCCTCGAGGAGGCGCGTCATGCTGTCCCCGCTTATCCGGGCGACCTCCTCGATGGTCTCTCGGTCGTCAGATAGCACGAAACGCCAGGGCTGGCTGTTGAAGTGTGAGGGTGCCATGGCGGCGACCTCCACCAGCAGCCGCTGGTGCTCGGGTCTCACGGGGTCGGGCAGGAAGGGCCCGTTCGTCGTCTTGCGCCTCTTGAGGACGTCAAGGAAATCCAAATCAGCCTCCTACAACATCCATACGCAGCCGGTGGCGTAGAGGATCAGGGCGCCGCTGGCAAGCGCGGCGTGCCCCGGCGTCCCGGCCCTTACCCGCGGTAGCACGGCGAAGAGCATCAGGACGGGCAGAAGCACCCAGCGATAAGGCGCCCCCTGCAAGAATCCTACACCGGCGGCGACGGCGGCCGATACGAAGGCCGCGAAGAACAGGGCATGGTGGAGCCAGCGGAAAGGCTTCGTATCCACGACGCGAAACTGGACCAGGATGCCAAGAACGAAGTTGGCAACGAAGAAGACAGTGGCGACGTAGAAGATCAATGCTCGCTCCTCGGGCTCATCTTTGAGGGTTATAGCACAGGCGCCGCCGGCGACGGTAAGGGCAGACGCCGCCGACCGGCACCAGAAGGCCACAGGGCGGCAGAGTCGGCGACGGTCTCTGATGCTAAGATTTGTACTTCGATGGATCTTTAATTTTGTGGGGGGCTAGATGGCTGAAAAGCGCCCGGAAGCTTATATCACGGGGATAGGGGTGGTCACCCCTATAGGGGTCGGGCGCGAGAAGTTCTGGGGCTCGCTCCTGGCCGGCGAGAGCGGGGCCGGGCCAATTACCCTCTTCGACCCGGAGGGCTACGACGTGCGGATCGCAGCCGAGTGCTCGGATTTCGACCCTGAGAGCTTCATGGACAGGAAGGTGGCGGCCCGCACCGACCGCTTCGGGCAGATGGGCCTCGCCTCCGCGAAGCTGGCGCTCGAGGACGCGGACGCCTGGGACGTACTGAACCAGGAGCCAGAGAGGGTCGGCCTGATACTCGGGAGCGGACTCGGGGGCGTGACCAGCATGGAGAGCACCCAGGCGACCATAGACAGCAAGGGCCCTGGGCGCGTCAACCCGTTTGCCGTTACCAAGATCATGCCAAACTCAGCGGCTGCCCACGTGGGTATCCAGCTCGGCGTGCAGGGTCCCTCCATCGCGGGGGCGCTCGCCTGCACCTGCGGCACCGACATGATGGCGCTCGGGTACGACCTGATCCGGCGCGGCGACGCCGACGTGGTGTTGTGCGGCGCCTCCGAGGCAGCCCTGACGCCCGTGATAGTGGCAGGCTTTATCGCGATGCGCGCCATGAGCCGGCGCAACGACGACCCGGAGGGGGCCTGTCGTCCCTACGACGTGGACCACGCCGGATTCCTTATCGGGGAGGCCTCCGCCGTGATGGTGCTGGAGAGCGCCGAGTCGATGGAGCGCCGGGGCTCCGAGCCCTACGCCAAGATCACCGGCGTGGGACGTACGACGGACGCCTACAACCTCACCGATCCCGACCCTGGCGGCCACGGCATCAGGCGTGCCATGCAGCTCGCCGTGGCCGACGCCGGCCTTGAGGGGGAGCAGATCGGCTACATCAACCCCCATGGCACCGGCACCGTGGCCGGCGACGCACCCGAGTCCCAGGCCATGGCCGCCATTAACCCCGACGTCAAGGTATCCGCGACCAAGTCCACCCTCGGCCACTCCCTTGGGGCGAGCGGCGCCCTGGAGACGGCAATCTGCGCCCTCGCCATGAAGGAGCGGACGATTCCTCCCATGAGAAACCTCACGGAGGTCGCCGAAGGCTGCGCGGACCTGGACTACGTGGTCGACGAGCCACGCGAGGTGCCCGACTTGCAGGCGGCCATCTGCGCCAACCTGGGCGTTGGGGGCCACAACGTCGCTATATCCCTGGAGCGGGCTTGAGCGACGTCTATACGGTGCCAGAGGGTCTGCCCGAGCCGACAGACGATGGCGCCTGCGACCACCTGCCCGGCCTGGACCTTCCTACGGTATCCCTGACCTCGACCTCGGGTGACGAGGTCGACCTCTCCGAACTGGCCGGCACCACCGTGGTGTACTGCTACCCGCTGACGGGGAGGCCTGACCGGGAACTGCCGGGAGGGTGGGATGAGATCCCGGGCGCCCGCGGCTGCACGCCCCAGTCGTGTGCCTTTCGCGACCACCACGCCGAGCTCGAAGATCTCGGTGCGAGGGTCTTCGGCCTGAGCACCCAGACCCCCGACTACCAGCGGGAGGCCGCGCAGAGGCTTCACCTTCCGTTTCCGCTTCTCAGCGACCAGAACCTGGAGTTTGCGGAAGCCCTGGACCTTCCCACGTTCGGGGCCGAAGGGATGACCCTCGTCAAGCGCGTGACCCTGATCGTCGAAGACGGGGAGATCCGGAAGGTCTTCTATCCAGTTTTTCCACCGGGGAGAAATGCCGAAGAGGTGATCCTCTGGCTCTCCCAACAGGCAACAAGCTAGAGAGGACGTGCATATGAACCCCGTCCCGACGGACGTACTGCAAGAGAAGCTCACGGAACTGGAGGGAACCCTGGCCCCCTACGGGAGCGCCCTAGTCGCTTTTTCGGGCGGTGTTGACTCCTCACTGGCACTGGCCGTCGCGGCGCGGGCGCTGCCGAGGCACAGGGTGCTGGCCGTCACGTCCAACAACGAGACTTATCTGCCGTCGGAGTTGGACCTCGCTCGCGAGTTCGCCGACTCCCTCGGGGTAGAGCACCTCGTCGTGAACACCAGGGAGCTCGACAACCCCAACTACGCCAGCAACCCAACAAACCGTTGCTACTTCTGCAAGAGCACGCTCTACTCCGACCTGGCGCGGCTCGCCAGGGAGAAGGGCTACGCTTGCGTCGTGGACGGGGCTAACAAGGACGACGAAGGCGACTACCGCCCGGGCAGGAAGGCGGCGAAGGAGCTCGGGGTGGTCTCCGTGCTCTCCGCGGCCCGCATGTCCAAAGAGGAGGTTAGAGAGCTCGCGAAACACCTCGGGCTTCCCACGTGGGACAAGCCGGCGCTCGCCTGCCTCTCCAGCCGCTTTCCCTACGGGCAGGAGATAACGCCGGAGAAACTCACCCAGGTGGCGCGCGCCGAGGAGTTCCTGCGCAGAGAAGGGTTCCAGCAGGTCCGCGTCAGGCACCACGGGGAGATCGCCCGCCTCGAGGTTGGCCCTGGTGAGCTGGAGCGGGCCTTCGCCATGCGGGAGAAGATCTCCGCCGAGCTTCTCGACGCTGGCTTTCTCTACGTCACCCTGGACCTCGCCGGGTACAAATCCGGCAGCCTCAACAGGGCGCTGAAGAAAGACAAGAAGGCTTTGCCCCTCATCTCGACCTGAGCATGGACAACGTAGAAGGACCGCTGCTAGCCCTCACCATCGTCTTGATGGCGGTCGGCCTCGTCGGATGCGTCGTGCCCGGCCTGCCCGGCGTCACGCTCATCTTTCTCTCGGCGCTGCTCTACGCCATCCTCACGGACTTCGAGACGGTAGGAACCCTCGTCCTGGTGATCCTCTTCGTGCTCGCCGCGCTCGCCTTCCTCACCGACTTCGTCGCGACCTCCTACGGCGCGCGGCGCTTCGGGGCCAGCAACTGGGGCACCGTGGGTGGCGCAGTGGGGGGCATCGTCGGTGCCGTGGCGGGGCTGGTATTCGCCGGTGTCGGGTCCCTGTTCGGCCTCATCCTGGGCTCCATTGCGGGTGTCTTCATAGGGGAATACCTGCGCCGCCAACGCCGCGGCGATCAGGAACGACAGAGCACCGACTGGCGACGTGCCTCCCGGGCGGCGGGCGGCGTGATCGTCGGCTATCTTGCCTCAGCGGTGATCCAGGGTCTTCTGGGGCTAGCGAGCATCATCATCT
>DASUPX010000493.1:0-4277 GCA_036280905.1 Rubrobacter sp.
GCATCACCGACTCCGAGACGCTGCCGAGAAATGCCCGCCGGATGCCCCCGAGCCCCCGGCTGCCAAGCACGACAAGCCCGGCCCCCAGGGTGTCGACGAGGCGCAATATTGCCCCATCTGGCTCTCCACGAAACAGGTGGGCTTCGACCGTTCTGGCTCCTTTCGACTTCAGGTCTTCGGCGTGACCCTTCAACCACCTTGTCGCGTCCAGCTCCGCCCGCGCGAGGTCTTCCTCCCATCCCTCCCACGTCTCGGGTCCCGGGTAGGGCCTGTAGCGCTCTATCTGTAGGGCGTAGACGAGGTGAACGGGGCAGCCGGTCGCGCGCGAGATCTCCGCCGCTGCCTCCGTTGCAGGCGCCGTCTCCCTCGAACCGTCAACGGCGAGAACTAGCGGTACGGCAGGCCCAAGCTCCCCGCATCCACCCCGCACGAGGAGCACGGCGCAATGGGCGTGGCGGACTACGCCCTCTGATACGCTACCCAGTAGCTTTCGCCTCAGTCGGCCCAGACCCCGGCTTCCGACCACCACGAGCCCGGCGTCGGTCTCCTCTGCCACGTGCAAGATCTCGGCGACCGGATGGCCGATCCGATGATGTAAGCCCGCGATTCGACCGCCCTGTTCTCTTATTTGCTTCGCCTGCCGTTCGGCTTCGTCCCTGACCTCGCTCTCCGAGAACCCGCGCGACCGGTACCCGGCATCGGCCCCGAAATACGGTTCCTCGGGAATCGCTCTTCCGGTTGGCGTCAGATTCTCGACCAGAACTACGTAGAGGGGGGAGTCGAGGGCGTTCGAGAGCGACACCGCCATCTGCGCGGCGTCCCGAGACCCCGTAGATCCATCGAAGGCCAGCAACACTCTCGTTGGAAACACGTGCCCGCCCGCCTAACCGTACCCGTCGACGTACACGCCGACTGGCAACCCCGGCCAGGCGTCGCACGGCCGCCAGGTAGTGATCACAGCAGAGACCATAAAGATGTTGCCGGCCGACCCGACCGGCGCGGGCTAGCCGGTGATCTTCTTTCTCCCTGGTCCATCCGGTCCTGGAGGCCCTTGTCAGGCATCTTCGCGGGCGTCGCGTAGACCAGGACGGGGCCTTCGGAGGCCCGCAGGACCTTGTTCGAAACGCCGCCGAGGAGGGCCCTCCTTATCCCACCCAGTCCCCTGGCCCCGACGGCAACCAGCGTGGCCGGGTCCTCTCTCGCGGCTTCGAGGATCACGCTCGCGGCGTCGCCCCCCACTAGTCGGGTCTCCGGTTCCGTACCCACCTTCAGGCCCAATACTTCGGCCTTGAGCCTAAGATCCATCCGGTTCTCCCGCTGAAAATCCACTACCACTCGCTCGGAGGTGTTCGACCCGTAGTCAGATGAACCGTGCGATCTCGACGCGTTATCGGTAGCCCGCACGAGCGTGGTTCTGGCCCCGAAGAGATCACCGATATCGGCGGCGAGCTCACCGGCCCTGCCCGCCTCTGCCGAGCCATCGTCGCCGACCACGATCCTTCGGGGTGGCCACGCATTTTCCCCGCCGCGCGCCACCAGCACCGGGCGGGCGGCACGATAGAGCACCCCTTCGGAGACGCTACCGAGGGCGAGGCGCAGCAGCGGCCCCCTACTACGGCTGCCCATCACTATGAGGTCCGACCCAAGCACGTCGGCCAGGCCGAGTATGACCCTGATCGGGGAGCCCTCTTCCTGGTGCGCCTGGATTCTCCTGGCGCCACCACGCGCGGCGCGATCCACCTCGGCGTCCAGAATTCTTCTCGCGTCCTCAGCGAATGGTTCGATCGGCACGGGTGCGGCCTCTATCATGGCGGGGGTGCGCCAGGCGTGGACGACATGGAGTTCGGCCCCCAACTTGTCGCACAAGCTTGCCGCCACCTCTGAGGCTACCGCGGCGTCGGCCGATCCATCTGTCGCCAGGAGTACGCTGCTCAACATCGTTCGGGAACCTCTTGACTTTCCGGAGGGTAGACAAACCAGCAGGGTGCGGGCCCCAACAGAACCTGGTCTCCTTCAGTGGGCACGGTGCGCGGAAGCCTGCTCCGCCCTCCCGAGGGCGTGAAGGGCCCAACCCCTGGCCCGGTCCACCTCGCCGGGCTCCAGGGGGCCTTCCTCGCCCGTCACGAAGAAGCTCTCCGGCGGGGCAAGCAGTTGGCAGCCCAGACGGCGCAGTTGCCCCGCTATGTGGTGCGCTGCGGAACCCTGAAGGAGGCGTGGTCCGCGGTATCTGGTGTCGAAGGCCAGGGCACGCGTCCCCCGCATCGTCCCCGCGGGGGCGTTACGCAGGAAGCTCTCCATGGCGCCTGGAAGCCCGTGGCCCTGGGTGGGACCACCGACCACGAGGAGATCCACCTCCCCCCCGTGTAATCCGGAGACCCCGGCGACAGGGGCCACGCGCGCCTCACCATGCTCGTGAAGGGCCTCTGCGATATTGCGGGCCAGACGCTCCGTGTTGCCGAATTGCGTGTCGTAGACGACCAGCGTCTTCATGCGTTCGCTCCTCTCCTCTTGCTTTACGCCCCGGGATCGACCGCCCCGTTTCGGCCGCCGTTCGTGTCCCTTACCACGAGCACGGGGCAGTGGGCGTGGGCGGCGATGCTGCCTGAGACGCTTCCGATGGGACGCCTCATCGGGCTCATGCCCCGGCCGCCGGCCACGATCAGGTCAGCACCCATCGTCTCGGCCAGGGCGACCACCTCGGCGGCTGGCTCACCGGACTTCAAGTAGGTGCCCGAGATTTGCACCCCGTCCTCCCGCGCCATCCGTGCCTGCTCATCGAGCAACGCCCTGGCCCGTTCCGTGTCCTCCTCGTAGAGGCTCGGGCCCTCGTCGAAATCTCCGCCGGACATTCTGTAGGGGGAGGAAACGGGCACAACGTGGACCAGGAAGAGCTCGGCGCCAAAGTACCGGGCCATCCCGGCCGCCCGGTGCACGGCTGACGCAGCGTCGTGGGAACCGTCGGTGGCCACGAGTATCTTTCCGGGGTTTCCGTCTTTCGAGCCGCCGTTCATCACCGGTCCTCTCTTCTCTCGGTTGTCGTGTCGTCCTCGGTGTACCTGCCGGGAGAGCCTTCCTCCTTCAGTATCCTCAGGGTGGTTGGCACCACGGCGTCTGGGCTCAGGCTGATGGAATCTATGCCAAGCCCGACCAGGAACGTCGCGAAGTCCGGGTAGTCCGACGGGGCCTGCCCGCATATACCGACCTTGCGACCCGCACGGTGGGCCTCTTCTATCAGGGTGGCGCACATCCTCTTTACAGCCTCGTTCCGCTCGTCGAAGAGCGGCGCCACCCTCTCGGAATCCCTGTCCACCCCGAGGACAAGCTGGGTGAGGTCGTTCGATCCGATGGAGAAGCCGTCGAAGAGGTTGGCGAACTCGCTGGCGAGCACGACGTTTGAGGGAATCTCGGCCATGACGTAGACCTCGAGCCCGTCCCGGCCCCTGGCGAGGCCGCCCTCGCGCATGACCTCGAGCACCCTCTCGCCCTCCTCCGGGGTGCGGCAGAAAGGTAGCATGACCACGAGGTTCTTGAGGCCGAAGACCTCGCGCACCCGCTTGACGGCGCGGACCTCGAGCATGAAACCTTCCTTGTAGTCGGGGTGGTAGTAACGGCTAGACCCGCGCCAGCCGAGCATCGGGTTCTCCTCCTCTGGCTCGAAGAGCTCCCCGCCGAGGAGGTGGGCGTACTCGTTGGTCTTGAAATCCGAGAAGCGCAGCACGACGGGCCGGGGCCAGAAAGCCGCGGCGAGCGTGCCTATCCCCTGCGAGAGCCTGTCCACAAAGAACTCGCTCTTGTCCTCGTAGCCCCGGGTCAGACGCGAGACCTCGAGCTTGATTCCGGGCGGGAGCGAGGCGTAACGGGTTAGCGCCAGGGGATGCACCCCTACCCATCCGGCAAAGACGAACTCCATGCGCGCGAGGCCGACACCGTCGTTCGGGATCTGGGCCAGCTCGAAGACCCGCTCGGGGTCGGCCACGTTCATCATGATCTTCGTGCCTGGTCGGCCCACCGCCCCTGGGTCCACCTCGGTGACCTCGTAGTCCAGAACGCCCGCGTAGACGTGGCCGACCTCGCCCTCGCAGCAGGAGACCGTGACGGGCACCCCGGTCCGGATCCTCTGTGTTGCGTCCCCCGTGCCAACCACGGCCGCAATCCCAAGTTCACGGGCGACGATCGCCGCATGTGAGGTACGCCCTCCGCGCTCCGTCACGATGGCGGAGGCGACCTTCATGATCGGCTCCCAGTCGGGGTCTGTTATCTCCGTGACCAGCACCTCG
>DASUPX010000494.1:0-2915 GCA_036280905.1 Rubrobacter sp.
CAGCGACAACGCCGCGACGAGCTGCACGCCGGCCACCGTGCCGGCCAGGTAGGGGAAGGCGATGGAGTATCTGTAGAGCCGGTGCCCCGTGCGTGGGGTGGGGTTCTTGTGGAGAAAGTACAACAACGTACCGGCTATCGCCGCGTTCACGACCGCCACCGGCAAGTTGACGAGGGCGAAACACACCGTGGCCAGCGCCCAGAACGCCCCGCTCCACAGGACAACGCCGCCAGGTCCCAGCTTTACCGCGGTCGTGGTAATGCCGACCTTCCTATCCTCGTCCACGTCCTGGACGGCGTCGAAGGTGTGTTTGGCCGCGCTCCACGCCATCAATCCTATCGCGGCCGGCCAGACCGGTCCCTCCCCGAGGCCGAGCGGTACGAAGACCAGCGGGAAGGCGTAGGCAGCGTTGCTCAAAGAGTCGAGGTAGGGCCTGGCCTTGAAGCGCGCGGGCGGCACGGAATAGCCCACGAAGAGCAGCGCGTACAGGAGCATCCAGGCGACGGCGGAGGGTGGCACGAACAGCCCGAAATATGCCAGGAACGGGATGTTAGACGCGATGACGCCGAGCGCTATGGGCCGGACCTCCGAGGGATCTATCCTGGCTCCTTCCAGGGTGCCCTTGCGGGGATTCCGGGCGTCGGTCTCCTGGTCGAAGACGTCGTTGACGCCGTAGATGAGCAGGTTGAAGGGCAACGTCAGCCAGAGGAGGATAGGTACTGCCTCCCAGCGCCAGAGGTCACCCGCGAGCCACATGCCCACCACCGCGGGCCCGAGGGTATTGATCCAGAGCACGGGCCGCGAGATGTGGAAGAGACGCAGGATCACGCGTCTAATATACAGCTACGGGCTTCGAGCGGTCAGTAATGTAGCTATCAGTGGTGGGCGGTCAGCTTCTAGCCTCCGGTTTCGGGCGGATCGCGTGCCGCTGTAGAATCGTATGGTGCTTACCAGGCTTCGCCGCGCTACGCCCCGACTCCTTGTGGCCGCCTGCGCCCTGGCCGTTGTGGCCGCTTTTTTCGCCGTCCGCTTTCCCGACGTGCCCGGCGCGAGCATAGGATCTTACGTCTCTACGTTCCTGATCGCGCTTCCCTCAGCCGTGGCACTTTTCGGGTACCTCGGTCCCAGCAGGGCGCTTCTATCCCTGCTCGTGCTCTCGGGTTTTGCCTACGGGATCGAATCCCTCGGCGTCGTGACCGGGTTCCCATACGGACACTTCTTCTACGGCGAAGCGCTGGGACCTACCCTGGCCGGGCTCGTTCCCTTTCTACTGCCCGTGTCCTACGTGCCGCTCGTGGTCGGGGCCGTGGCGGCCACCTGGGGCGCCCCCCGACCACTGCACATCGCCTTTTCGGCCCTGATTCTCGTCTGGATGGACACGATTCTCGACCCCGGCGCCACCCTCCTGGGCTTCTGGGTGTGGCCGGGTGGCGGGGCCTACTACGGCGTGCCGGCGAGCAACTTCGCGGGATGGCTCCTCTCCGGCGCACTCGCCGCAGCCCTGCTCCTCACCACCGGCCGGTGGTCCGATTCCCCACACCAGGGCCTGCTCGACAGCGCGGTGATCTCTACCGCCTTCTGGACGGCCGTGGCCACCTTCTCGGGTCTCGTGCTCCCGGCCCTGCTCGGAATCACGCTTCTCGTCTTCCTCCTCGCCCGCCGCGCATATCTGCCCGCCTCGAAGTAGTTACGATAGGCACAATCTTTTCCACCGATTCATCGAAACGGCACCAGATATAGCAGTCCCGTAACTTTTGTTCGATTTTATTAAGCTGACCCCTTACATTTGTGAATCCATTGTGTTTACATAATGCTCGTAAGATACACCCGTCACAGGAGGTCTGTAGTGATTCAAGAAGCTGGCACCGGGGAGGTGGGGATCCGCCGTGAGGGTTCAGCCTACAGGAGTGGCTGGGAGGATGGACGTTTCGGGCAGGTACAGACCTTCGCCACCAACAACAGCCTGGCGGTGTGGACCGAGTTCCCGGACAGGCTCTCCTATTATCGGGGGCACCGCGAGGGACGTCGCATAAGGAACATGCTGGGGAGCGACGTTAGCCCGGTCTGAGGGTAACGGGCGGTTCTTAGCTATCAGATTCTGGCCCTTATCGCTGCCTACGGGTGGTCGGCAGCGATAAGGGCCGACGGCTCCCCCTCCAGGTTCGCCCTCGGCCCTCGGGGCATGTTAACCAAAGTGCTGGGTGAGTGCCAACCGGTCGAATCCCGGTAGTCCTAGCACGTACCGGGTACGGGTCTACCCGAGTCCTGGGTTATCTTGAAGTTCACCGTGCCGCCTGCGGCCTGCATGCAGTATGTGCTTGCGTCTGCGGCCATCACCGCGACCGGTTGTCCCCCTTGCCTGAAACCGTAGGCCTCCAGTTCGGTGGCGTCACCCGCGAAGGCGTTCTGTTTCGCATGGTACAGGTCTTGAGAGGTGGCGGCGGCACGAAGTTGCGCCATCGCGGCGGCGTCCTTCGCCTCCTGCTGCTGGCCGAGGTAGTTCGGTATCGCGATGGCCGTCAGTATCCCGATGATCGCGATGACCACGGCCAGCTCGATCAGCGTAAAGCCCTCCTCGTGCGTCTCACGTAACCTGCGCATGTTTCCGCCTCTGTCGTCCCGGGGTCTGCACAGAGTCTTCGGCGGTAGAGAGCGCCCGCTTTAGTTGCAGAACAGGCAACACGTGTCAGAACCTCGGTGGACAGGCGTTGCAGAGGATTGGCAACCGCCGCGGTGGTAAGGGGCGCCGGCCGCAAGAAAAATCATCCGAAAACGAGGTGGGGTACAATACGGGGCAGGATGGGAATCACAACCTGGAGGCTGTTGATAGTGGGGCTGGTGCTACTTGCCGGTCTCGTCTCGCGTGTCACCTACGAGCAGCTGATCCACCCGGAAGAGCCAGCCGTGGCGCAATC
>DASUPX010000495.1:0-4415 GCA_036280905.1 Rubrobacter sp.
CATGACCACGGTGTTGCCGGCGACGATGGCCGCGCTGGACATGCCGGTGAGGATGGCGGTTGGGAAGTTCCAGGGCGCTATGATGACCCCGACGCCCATAGCCTGGTAGGAGTAGCGGCTCTCCTCGCCCGGGATGGAGTAGATCTCCACCCCGTCCTTGAGACGTAGCATCTCGCGGGCGTCGTACTCCAGGAAGTCTATGGCCTCTGCGACCTGCGCGTCGGCCTCGGCCCAGGGCTTGCCGCCCTCGTAGGCCTCCCAGGCCAGAAGCTCGAACCGCCTGCGCTTCATGATCGCCGAGGCACGCAAGAGTATGCGCGCCCGCGCCTCGGGGGAGGTGTGGCTCCAGGTCTCGAAGGTGGAGGTGGCGGTCTCAAGCGCCATGTCAGCCTCGCGCTCGGTGGCGCTTGCGGTGCGGCCCACTACCTCGGAGGGGTTCGCCGGGTTTACCGAGACTATCTCACCATCCGTCTCGATGCGTTTGCCGCCGATGATCGCGGGATAGCTCTGGCCCAGCCGGGAGCCCACGTCCTTGAGGGCCGCCTGCATGGCCGCGACGTTTCCCTCGTCCGACCAGTCGAGGTACTCTTCGTTCCTGTACGGTATCAGGCCCACGTGACGCTCCTATCTCTTTATCTTGCCGGTTATGCTGCCGATCACGTCCTTGGTGACGTAGCCGGCTATCTTGGGGTTCTCCTTGAGGCGGCGGGTCGAGTACTCGTACCAGTCCTCCCCGAAGGGCACGTAGACCCTCAGCTTGTGCCCGTCCTCGACGAGGATGCTCCTTAGCTCCTCGTCCACGCCAAGCAGCATCTGGAACTCGTAGCGGTCCTCGGGGATCTCGAGCTGGTGGATGAGCCTGAGGGCGTGCCAGATCAGAAACTCGTCGTGCGTGGCTATGCCCACGTAGACGCCGCCCTTTAGTAGCTCCTCGAGCAGGAAGATGTAGTTCTGGCGCACCGTGTCGAAGTCCTTGTAGGCAATTGCCCTCGGCTCGTCGTAGATGCCCTTGCAGAGCCTTACGGAGAAGCCGGACTTTATGATGTTCTGCACGTCCTCGATCGAACGGCGCATGTAGGCCTGAAGCACGGCCCCCGTGTTCTCGTGGAGGCCGTACATGTCGTGGACTATCCTTAGCGTTTTCTCCGTGTGGGGCGAGTCCTCCATGTCAACCCGGACGAAGCGGTTGCGGGCGGCGGCGTACTCGACGATCTCCTCGAGGTTCGCCCGGCACAACTCCTCGTTCAGGGTCAGCCCGAGGCCGGTGAGCTTGACGGAGATGCCGCTGTTCAGGTCGCTTTCGTCGAGGGCGTCTACGACCTTCTCGTAGTCGCGGAGCTTTGACATGGCGTCGGCCTTGCTTTCGGTGCTCTCACCGAGGAGATCGATGGTGGCGACGCAGCCCTGCTTGTTGAGGTCCCTTATTGTGGAGATGGCCTCTGGGAGCGTGTCGCCGGCGATGTAGCGGCTGGAGATCTTCTTGACTATGGGCCGCGGAATAATTGGCACCGAGTTTGCAATTGCCTTGTCCACTACTCCCATATCCCGAATCTCTCCAAAAGACGCCTTTATTACCCCTGATTCTACTCGAAGGAGGGATCCGAGGCTTTGGTGTACGATAGGGACGAAAATGGGAGTTGAGAGACGCTGGAGGTAGACGATGCGCACCACCGACACCGGCGAAGGAACGGCTTCGCAGACCCGCACCGTGGCCTCCCTGATCGGGGGCAGCACGCCAGAAGATGCCCCGGGTGGACGCACGAACTCGGTGAACCCGGCACGCACGTCGGAGACGGTGGCCGAGGTGCTGCTCGGGGACGCCGATACGTTCGTTGACGCGTGCCGGGCGGCCCGAGCGGCGCAACGGGAGTGGGCCGGGGTTCCGGCTCCCATAAGGGCCCAGGTCATAAAGAAGATCGGGCGCATTGTGGAGAACAACAAGGAGGCGCTCGCCCACCTGGTTACGCGCGAGATCGGCAAGCCGTACGCGGAATCTCTGGGCGAGGTGCAGGAGATCGTTGACACCTGCGACTTCTTCACCGGCGAGGGTCGCCGCCTCTACGGCCAGACGGTCCCCTCGGAGATGCCAGACAAGCAGCTCTTCACCTTCCGCAATCCCGTCGGCGTAGCCGCCATCATCACCGCCGGCAACTTCCCCGTTGCCGTGCCCTCGTGGTACATGATCCCGGCCCTCACCTGCGGCAACGCCGTGGTCTGGAAGCCTGCCGAGTACTCCCCGGCCATCGGCGACGCCCTGGCGCAGCTTTTCATAGCGGGCGGCCTCCCCGACGGCGTTCTGAACGTGGTTCAGGCCGAGGGACCTGCGGCCTTCGACGGCCTGGAGCGGGCCCTGGACGAGGGCCTCGTGGACAAGGTCGGTTTCACGGGCTCCTCCGAGGTCGGCAAGAAGATAGGCGAGCTCTGCGGCAGGCACATGCAATCTCCTTGCCTGGAGCTCGGGGGCAAGAACCCCCTGGTCGTGATGCCAGACGCGGACCTGGACCTCGCGGTCGAGGGCGCGCTCTTCTCGGGCTTCGGAACGGCGGGCCAGCGCTGCACCTCGCTCGGGACCGTGATCGTGCACGAGTCCGTCCATGACGAGTTCCTACGGAAGCTTTCCGAGGCCGTCGCGGCGGCGAAGATCGGCGACCCGACCGAGGACGTGCTCTACGGCCCCATGCTGAGCGAGCGCTTCCACGACCGGTTCATCGGTTTTCTGGAGCTGATCGAGGACCACCACTCCCTCCACGGCTCAACCGGGATGGGAACCATCACGGAGGACAACCCGAGGAAGGGCTTCGTCGGCGACCCCGAGGCCGGCATCTACTGCCATCCCACCATCGTGGATGGCGTCACGATGGAGGATGAGATCTACCGCACCGAGACCTTCGGCCCGCTGGTAGGCGTCGCAACCTTCTCGGACTTCGAGGAGGCCGTCGCCATCTCCAACGGGCACGGCTACGGGCTCTCTGCCGCCATCTACACCACCGACGCGAAGAACGCCCTGCGTTTCAGGGAGCGAAACTCCGCCGGCATGCTCTCCGTCAACAACTCGACCAGCGGCGCCGAGGCGCACCTGCCCTTCGGGGGCAACGGCAAGAGCGGTAACGGCAGCCGCCTCTCCGGTATCTGGGTCATCGACCAGTTCACCCGCTGGCAGTCCATGAACTGGGACTACGCGGGCAAGCTGCAGAAGGCCCAGATGGATATAGCCGATCTCCCGGCCGACCTCGACTTCACCCTACCGGACTAGGAACCCCGCCTGTGAGATACGACGCTATCGTAGCCGGCCTCGGGGGGATGGGAAGCGCGACGGCATACCACCTCGCCGGGCGCGGCAGCCGCGTGCTCGGCCTCGAACGGTACACCCCGGCCCACGACCAGGGTTCCAGCCACGGACAGTCCAGGATCATCCGCCAGGCCTACTTCGAGGACCCCTCCTACGTCCCTTTGCTCCTGCGGGCCTACGAGCTGTGGGAGCAGCTGGAGAGGGAATCCGGCGAGGACCTTATGCGGCTCACGGGGGGGCTCATGATCGGGCCGCCCGAGAGCCACACGTTCACGGGCAGCAAAGCCACCGCCGACGAGTACGGCCTGCCCTACGAGGTCTTCGAAGCCGCCGAGCTGAAACGCCGCTACCCGGCCTTCGAACCTACGGAGGGCACTGTGGCCCTCTTCGAGGAGAAAGCCGGGTTTGTCCGTCCCGAGGCCGCCGTCAAGGCCCACCTGGCCAGGGCCTCGGCCATGGGCGCGGATCTCAGGTTCGGCGAGCCCATCCTAACGTGGAGGCCGACAGCCTCCGGGGTGCGGGTCGAGACGGCCTCGGGCACCTACGAGGCGGAGCGGCTGGTCGTGACGGCCGGCGCATGGGCCCCGAAGCTGCTCGCGGACCTCGGGCTACCGCTCGAGGTGACGCGCCAGATCCTGTTCTGGCTCGATCCGGTAGGGGGTGTCGAGCCGTTTCTCTCCGACCGCTTCCCGATCTTCATCTGGGAGCCAGAGGACGGCAACTCCTTCTACTCGATACCGGCCCACGACGGGCCCGACGGCGGAGTCAAGGTCGCCTTCTTCCGGGCCGACGGGACGCCCACCGACCCAGATAGCATAGACCGCGAGGTCCACGACCACGAGCTCGAGTTCATCAGGAGCTACTTGCAGAGGTACGTCCCCACCCTCGACGGCGGGTTGCTGTACGCCAAGACCTGCATGTACACCAACACCCCAGACGAGCACTTCGTGATCTCCACCTATCCCGAATACCCGCAGGTCGCTATAGCGGCCGGGTTCTCTGGACACGGCTTCAAGTTCTGCGGCGTGGTGGGCGAGATCCTGGCTGACCTCGTCACGAAGGGCGAGACCGACCACCCTATAGGCCTCTTCTCCCCTGCCCGCCTCACCACCACCGGCTAGCGATG
>DASUPX010000496.1:0-2197 GCA_036280905.1 Rubrobacter sp.
CTATCTGACAGGCATGGGAACTTTGGCGCCGTTGCCGTTACCGAGTCGAACATCACCGCTAGCGCGTGCGCCATCGCGGCCCCGCTCCTCGTCGGAGCCTTCGCCGCCGCCGGTCTCGGCTGGCGGGCCGCCTTCGCCGTACCCATCGTAGCCCTCGTTGTGCTCGCCCTGGCGTTCTTTTTCAGGCCACCCCATCTGCCGCGGACGACGGCGAAGGACGAGGACCGTCCGGCCGGCCTGGCCCTGCCGCCACGCTACTGGGCGCTCTGGGCGCTCGTGGCGCTTGGCGTGGCCTCGGAGTGGTGCGTGGCCTACTGGGGGGCCGACTTTCTGGCCGACGGCACCGACCTCGGCCGGGCGGCCGCCGCCACCTCACTTACCACCTTCTTCGTGGCGATGATGGTTGGCAGGATCGCGAGCAGCCGCCTTGCCCGTTCGGTGCCCCCGGCGCTCCTCCTCGCCACGACGCTCTGCCTGGCGCTCCTTGGGTTTCCGCTCTTCTGGCTCTCCCCTGGAAGCGTCCTGACCCTCATCGGCCTCTTCTTGACCGGGCTTGGTATTGGCGGCGTCTACCCGCTTGGGGTCTCGGCGGCTATCGCCTCGGCGCCGGGAAATAGCGACGCGGCCGCCGCCAGGCTCTCTATCGGAGGGGGAGGGGCCATACTCACGGCCCCCTTCATACTGGGCGCGCTTGCCGACCGCATCGGCATAGCCACGGCCTTCGGCATAGTGGTCCCAATGCTCCTCGCGGCCCTGACGCTGGCGCTCGTCGCCCTGAGACGCGATGGCCGGAAGGCCGACAAGGCCGCACCCTGACCGACGTACGTACCGAAGCGGCCTACATCAGGCCGTGTGTAGCGTCTCCAGAACCTCGTCGTGCAGGATACCGTTGGTGGCGATGAGGCCTTCCGCGGAGAGGCTCCACGGCTCGCCGGAGAGGTCCGTGGCCCTTCCCCCGGCCTCTGAGACGAGTAGGACCGTCGGGGCGTAATCCCAGGCCGTGTTGCGGGTGCCGATCGAGACGTCGAGGTAGCCCGCCGCGAGCCAGGCGCCTCGGATGCCAGCGCTGCCGAGGGCCCTGAGTTGCCAGGCATCTGAGAGTACCCTGTCCGCGCCCGTATCCCTGGTCTCGCCGCTTCGCAGCGAGAGGTCGGCGCCGGCTACGGCGTACTCGAGTTTCTTCGTGTCGCTGACGCGCAGAGGAAACCTTTCGCCGCGCGTCTCCCGGAAAGCCCCGCCGCCGGCGCTGGCGTGGTAGAGGTCACCAATGCGGGGCGCGGCGACTGCCGCGTGGGTCACGACGCCGCCTTCCATCACCGTTACGCAGGCGCAGAACATCGGGTTCGCCTTCATGAAGTTGGCGGTCCCGTCCACGGGGTCGAGGAGCCAGGATCTCTTCTCCTCTGAGACGGCCCCGCCGCGCTCCTCTGAGAGGATGGCGTCGTCGGGGAAGCGCTCCTCGATGGATTGCACCATCAGCTCTTCGCACAGAAGGTCGACCTCCGTCACGAAGTCTTTCGGGGCTTTCTCCCTTACCTCGCCGGGGTTCTGGTAGCGGGAGAGCTGGAGGTCACCCGCCCTGCGGGCGACCTCGCAGACGAACGCGTGGAGGTCTTGCGTGGAATCCAGGACGTTCCTAGTGGAGGTACTCGCGGAGGTTCTGGGTGCGGCGCTGCTCGCGCAGCAGGTTCAGGGTCTTCATCTGGATCTGGCGCACCCTCTCGCGCGTGATGTCGAACTCGCGGCCGACCTCTTCGAGCGTCCTGGGACGGTCGTCCTTCATCCCGAAACGCAGCTCGATGATCTGGCGCTCCCTCTCCGGGAGCTCGTCGAGCGCCTCACGCAGGTGGGCTTTCAGCAACGACTCGGAGACGGCGTCCGTGGGGGTTACCGACCCGGCATCCTCCAGAAAGTCGCCAAGCTCCGAAGAATCGTCGTCGCCAACCGGGGTCGCCAGGCTGATGGAGCGCTGGCTGATCTCCTGCAGGCGCTGGATCTCCTCCACGAAGACCCCAAGCTCGAGCGCGATCTCTTCTTCCGAAGGCTCGCGTCCGAGGGTCTGGATCATGCGCCGGTGCGTCCTGTGGTACTTGTTGACCTTCTCGACCATGTGAACGGGGATGCGGATGGTGCGTCCCTTGTCGGCGATGGCCCTGGTTATAGCCTGGCGGATCCACCACGTGGCGTACGTCGAGAA
>DASUPX010000497.1:0-12626 GCA_036280905.1 Rubrobacter sp.
AAGAGGGGGCCGCTTTCGGCATCGGGCACGGCATCTTCCAGGTCGGGTATTTCCGTCCTCCGATGGTGTCAAAGGCGATCGAGGGCATGTACTTCGTCGGCGCGAGCACCAGGCCGGGCACGGGGGTACCGCTGGTCACCATCGGCGCGAGGCTCGTGGCCGACCGTATAGGACGGGAGGTCGGCGGCCCGTGAGGCTCGACCCTGCGGGCGGAAAGAAGCTGGACGGCGGGCTCTCGCTCGGCGAGGCCTACGAGCTGTGCCGCAAGGTACAGAAGGCGCACAGCAGAACCTACTACTTCTCTACCCGCCTGTTCCCCGCCGAGGTCAGGCCGCACGTGCAAGCCCTCTACGCTTTCATGCGCTACGCCGACGAGATCGTGGACACCCCCCACGACCTGCCGCTGGACGCGCAACTGGCCGTGCTCGAGGACTTCGAGGCCGAGACCCTGGCCGCCGT
Source organism: Rubrobacter sp. (assembly GCA_036280905.1). Taxonomy (GTDB): domain Bacteria; phylum Actinomycetota; class Rubrobacteria; order Rubrobacterales; family Rubrobacteraceae; genus Rubrobacter_D. The sequence continues at coordinate 460 of DASUPX010000497.1, forward strand.
CTCGGGGGAGGAGGTCCCAAACCCCATACTGCGCGCCTACGCCGACACGGTGCACCGGTGCGGCATCGACCCGGAGACCATAACCGCCTTCATGAAGAGCATGAAGATGGACACCCGCGTGTTCCGCTACCCTACATTCTCCGACCTGGAGACGTACACCTACGGGAGCGCCGCCGTGGTCGGCCTCATGATGTGCAGGGTGGTCGGGGTGGCTGACGAGAGAGCCGACCATCACGCCGAGGCCCTCGGCGTCGCCATGCAGCTCTCCAACTTTCTTCGCGACGTCGGGGAAGACTGGAGGCGCGGTCGGGTGTACCTGCCGATGGAGGACCTGGCGCGCTTCGGCTACGGGGAGCAGGACCTCGCCTCCGGCGCCGTTGACGAGCGCTTCGTCGCGCTGATGCGCTTCGAGATAGACCGGGCACGCGGGCTCTACGAGGTCGCTGACGAGGGGATGAAGTACATCCCGAGGGGCAGGCGGTTTCCCGTGGTGGTCGCCCGTGAGCTGTATGCGGCGATCCTCGACCGTATCGAAGCCCAGAACTACGACGTGTTCTCGCGCCGGGCGCAGGTCTCGAGGCCGGCGAAGCTGGTCTGTGCTGTCAGGTGCGCTGCCGGTGACCCGGGTGAAATCTCCGCCCGCGTCCGCCAGCGGAGAACCTTTCGCGAACGCACGACCCGCTGAGCCCCTACGGGGCAGCGGGTTTAAAGCCGTCAACAGTCGACTTTCAGCCCTCGGACAGAACGAAAAGCCGAATGCCGAGACCAGCATTCTCCGTCCGAAGAGCGTCTAAATCTCTGCAATCCGCTGCAGCTGACCAGGGGCAGGAGGACAGGGGCTCAGCCATACAAGGTTGCACCCCTTTCGACCCTCTACGCTCGTGCCTCTCGAGCCCGGGGCATGTCTGAGGAACGACAGGGTAGGATTTTTGCGGGGTTACGTGATCTGGCCTTCAAGAACCATCTCATGAATCTTCCAATCGGGATCCCACGCGCCATCTTCCATGTTCGATAGCAATGCTAGGGTCATATCCTGATCTGGATAATGGCGGATCATGGCACTGACGCCGACGTTCACCCCATCTTTTTCGAAGCAGACCACCTTGCCCGCCTGGTCAACGTAGAAACTCAACCCGTATCCGTACATCTGCGTCCAGGTATCTCTCGTGGTGGTCGGCGGCAAGGTTCGATGCACGACTCGAGGTGTGAGGAACTCTGTGGTCAGCTCGGGCGAAAGTAGCTTGCCCGCAATTACCGACCGCAGGAAGCGGTCCAGGTCGGCGACCGTGACATGGGCACCGCCATCCGGCGACCCTATCGGCGGGTAGGAGTAGATGTTCTTTTTCCAGTCTACGATAGTGCCAGTTGCGTCGCGAACCGGGTCGCATCCTTCGGCAACGTCATTGTTGGCGCGGTCCATCCGGAAAAAATCGGAGGCACCCATCCCCGCTTCGGCAAACACGTGGGCGCGGACATAGTCACGGTACGTCATACCGGTGATCGATTCGATCAGCAGACCCAGGAGGATGTAGCCGCAATTGCAGTAGCGGCACCCTTCTCCCGGGGGGAAGTTGGCCGGTTTGTTCGCGAACTGGGGTAAGAAGTCGCGGGTTTCGACGACAGAATAGTTGGGCTTCGTCTTCCACAGGTCCTCGTAGCGTTCTCCCGCCTCCTCGTCGGCGTCGTCGCCTATACCAGAGGTATGGGTCAGCAGGTGAAAGACGTTGATCTCCTTCGAGAGCGCCGTGTCTTCCAGGAGCAGGCGCTCCATCACGGGAGTATCCAGGTCCAACAGTCCTGCGTCGACCAGCTGTAACGTCGCGATTGCGGTGAATAGTTTGGTAACCGACGCCGTATCGAAGCGCGTGTCCAGGGTGTTGGGTACGCGCCAAGCGCGGCTGGCGTAACCGTAGGTGCGGGCGTACAACCGGGTTGCGCCCTGCGTGATGAGCACCGCGCCGGAGAACAGGTCCCTGGCGGTCTGGTGCCGTAAATACTCGTCTAGTGCGTGGGTCCAACGCATGATGTCCTTCCCGAGCGCTACCTCGTCGTGCCCCGGTAACCCTCGCGGCGTCGCCGTGTGGAGAACCTGAGGGCCACAGTACCCTCTCGGGGCAACATGGTCGCACCTTCGGACGATCGTAGCAATTACTAGTGCACCTTGCGTAGGCCCCGTGCTTGGCGAGGCGTACTCCGGAGAAGACCGCAGCGTGTTGAAGAACTGGCTCCTCTCGGGAGCGCGAGAACCGCCGCGGGGCAGCATGGCCCCTCATCCCCTACGGGAGTTCACGCGCCCTCGTGATGCGCACGAAAATACGCCGCTTGGCACCGCTGCCCCACAAACTCGAGCTCGAAGGTCTCGTACGGGAGAAGATCTCATGGTTCAATACCAGGGAGCACCTTCCCGCGCTCCCCTGACCGAAAGCGGAGCCATACCCCTCGCGAAAGGACCCCCGCTGAGCGCAAGAGAAGACCCGGGGCGGCTGCGAACCACCTTCGATGATGTGGCTCCCCTCTACGACGAGGTCCGTCCCGGCTACCCCGAACGGCTCTTCGACGATCTGGCCGCCCTTTCGGACACAGGGGAAGGAGCGAGGGCGCTCGAGATCGGCTGCGGGACGGGCCAGGCGACGCTACCTCTCGCGCGGCGGGGCTACCGCATCCTGGGCGTAGAGCTCGGCGTGAACCTTGCCGCTGTGACCCGGGCAAAGCTGGCCGAGTACCCGGACGCGCGGGTGCTCACCTGCTCCTTCGAAGAGTGGCCGCTCGAGGAGGGGACCTTCGACCTCGTCGTCTCGGCCACGGCGTTTCACTGGGTCGATCCCCGGGTCCGCTACCGCAAGAGCGCTCGAGCACTGCGGCCGGATGGTTCGCTCGCGCTCATCTGGAATCGTGCAGACCCCGAAGGCAGCAGCGAGGGTTTCTTCGAAGCCCTCGAGGAAATCCACCGTCGCGAGGCGCCAGAGCTCGCCCCGGAGCGGAGGCCGCCTCGCCTGGACTGGGATCCTGACAAGGCGGGCGAGATAGAACGCTCGGGGTTCTTCGAGAGGCCCGAGGAGCGGGTCTACCGTTTCGGGGTGGCCCATGGCGCCGAGAGCTACCTGCGGTTGCTGAGCACCTACTCGGCTCACAGGAGCCTGGACGAGGTGACCAGGCGCCGACTCTTCATGGCCGTGGGGCAGTTGATCGACGAGGAGTATGGAGGCCACGTCATCGAGGGTTACCGTAGCGAGCTCTACGTGTCCCGCAAGCGTTGAGCCCTTCCGGGAGACGACAGAGGTGTGCCGAACTTTTCAGAACGTCGTAGTAGCGACGTGCGCGGCGTGCTTCGCGCGTGGTTCCTGGTGGCGCTCTTGAACTCGGCCGCGGAGAGCCGTCCCCGGCGGCATTGAAATGCCGGTCTCGCCGTGCTGTAATGGGCCCGTCGCGGGCGGAAAACCGCGACGCTCATCGAGAGCGGTGGAGGGACGGGCCCTTCGAAGCCGCGGCAACCGGTGGGAGAGCGATCTCTCGTGGCAGGTGCCAACTCCCGCGGAGCAGACTCCGGAAGATGAGGTTAATCGGCAGACTCAACCTCTCTCCTCCGCGCGATGTGTGACTACAGCGAGGAGGTTTCCTTTGGCCCAGAACCTCAGAGAGCTACTCGACCGCCGCGTCCTGATCGGGGACGGGGCCGTCGGTACGCTGCTGGGCGAACGAGGCGTCGGCTTCGGCCACCCCTACGCCAGGGCCAACCTCTCCCATCCCGGGATGGTCGCGGACATTCATGAGGAATACCTGCGGGCCGGCGCGGATATCATAGAGACCAACACCTTCGCCGCCAACCGCTTCAAGCTCGAGACCCACGACCTGGAAGACAGGGTACGCGACGTGAACGCGCGGGGCGCAAGCCTTGCCTTACGCGCGGCAGAGAACGTCGCCTCGACCGGAGACCGGGCGCTCGTGCTCGGGACCGTAGGCCCGCTGGGGCGTCCCCTCGCCCCCGTCGGCCCCGTCGGCCCGGAAGAGGCCCGCTCCGTCTTCCTCGAGCAGGCCGAGGCGCTCCTCGATGGCGGGGCCGACGCGATCCTGCTGGAGACCTTTACCGACCTCGTCGAGCTGCGTCTCGCCTACGAGGCGGTCGAGCCTCTGGGCGTACCGGTGCTCGCGTACAAGACCTTCGTCGAAGACGGCGAGACGCTCGCCGAGGGCCTGCCAGGGCGGGTGGCGCGGGAGATCTCCTCCTGGGGAACCGTCCTCACCGGCTCGAACTGCACCGTGGGCCCGCAGAGGATGGTGGAGATCACCGACCAGATGGCAGACGTGGCCGGTCCCGTCGCCGCACTTCCCAACCCCAGCCTCCCGCAGCTCGTGGACGGACAGATACGCTTCCGCCGGCACACCAGGCACTTCGCCCGGTACGGTGTGAAGCTCGCCGAGGCCGGCGCCAGGCTCATCGGGGGCTGCTGTGGTACTACCCCGGCCCACGTCAAGGCGCTCTCGGAGGCGCTAGAAGATTTCGAGGTTCGTCCCACCACGGTCCACCGTCGCGTAAACGTGTTGGAGAAGGAGCAACGGGCAGAGGCAGCCGCCGAGCCTGTCTCGGAGTTCGCCCGGAGGCTACGCACGGGCTTTGCGGTCACGGTGGAGGTGGATCTCCCCCGCGGCAACGAGATAGGTCAGGTCGTAGAGGCTGCGCGGCAGTTAAAAGAGCGTGGCGTTCACGCCATAGACATCTCCGACGGGGCGCGGGCGAGGCTCAGGATGCACCCCGTGGCTGCGGCCAGGATCGTGCAGGAAGAGGCAGGCATCGAGGTCGTCTCCCACCTCTCGTGCAGGGACCGGAACATCATCGGGTTGCAGGCCGATCTGCTCGGGGCGGCGGCGCTCGGCGTAAAGAACATCCTCGCCGTGACGGGGGACCCGGCCCAGATCGGGGACTATCCCGAGGCGACCTCGGTCTTCGACACGGACTCGGTCGGGCTCGTCCACGTGCTCTCCAGGATGAACCGGGGGGAGGACCTCGCGGGCAACCCCATAGGAGAGCCGCCGGGGTTCCTTATAGGGGCCTCCTTCAACCCCACGGCAGAAGACCTGGACGAGGAGATCGGAAAGCTCCACCGCAAGGTCGGGGCCGGGGCGCACGCCTTCTGGACGCAGCCTGTCTTCGAGATGGAGGCCCTGGAGAACGCCCTGTGGTGCATCGGTGACGAGGAGGTCTGCATCCTGCTTGGCCTGATGCCGCTCAGGAGCGGCAGGCAGGCGGAGTTCCTGCATCACGAGGTCCCAGGCATACATATCCCCAGGCGCGTGCGCGAGAAGCTGGCCAGCCTCTCCCCGGAGGACGCCCCGAAGTACGGGGTCGAGGTCGCCCAGAAGCTGCTCGAGGAGGCACAACACCTGGTCGGCGGGGCATACATCATGCCGCCGGCCAGCGCCCCCGAGCTCGCCGGTGACGTGATCGAGGCAATAGGCGTCAAGAGTTGACCGGAGGAAATACTAGCTGATGGTTCTGCAGCACACGAAACGAGAAGAGCATCAGGCCCGGCTCGAGGATTTTCGGGCCCTGTTGAAACAGCGCATCGTGTTGCTGGACTGTGCCATGGGGACCATGATCCAGTCGTACGATCTCTCCGAGGAAGACTTCCGCGGGGAGCGCTTCGCGGACCATCCCGCGGATCTCAAGGGGAACAACGACCTTCTCTCTATCACGCAGCCGCAGACGATACGGGCCATCCACGAGGCCGCCATGGAGGCGGGCGCAGACATAATCGAGACCAACACGTTCAGCTCCACCTCCATCGCCCAGAGGGATTACGGAACGGAGGACATAGCCTACGAGATCAACTACGAGGCGGCACGCGTGGCACGCGAGGCGGCCGACGCTTTCGCCACGCCGGAGAGGCCCCGCTTCGTGGCCGGGGCGCTCGGCCCTACGAACAGGACGGCGTCGCTCTCCCCAGACGTCAACAACCCCGGCTTCAGGAACATCACCTTCGACGAGCTCGCCGCTTCTTACGCGGAGGCAGCTCGGGGGCTCTTCGACGGCGGGTCCGACCTGCTGCTCGTCGAGACCATCTTCGACACGCTGAATGCCAAGGCCGCCATATTCGGGATCACGGGCTACCTCGAAGAGGAGGGCCTCGACGTTCCGATCATGATCTCGGGCACCATCACCGACGCGAGCGGGCGCACGCTTTCGGGGCAGGTGACCGAGGCCTTCTGGAACTCGGTGCGCCACGCGGGCCCCATCAGCGTAGGCCTGAACTGCGCGCTCGGATCTAAGGAGCTAAGGCAGTACGTGGAGGAACTGGCCCGCGTCTCCGACGTTCCCGTTAGCGCCTACCCGAACGCCGGGCTGCCCAACGAGTTCGGCGAGTACGATGAGACACCGGAGATGATGGCGGCCGAGGTCGGCGAGTGGGCCGAGGCCGGATGGCTGAACATCGTCGGCGGCTGCTGCGGGACCACGCCGGAGCACATCAGGGCTATGTCCGAGGCCGTCTCGGGCCACCCGCCGCGAGAGGTTCCGGAGATCCCGAAGAAGCTCAGGCTCTCGGGCCTCGAGCCGTGCAACATCGGACCTGACTCCCTGTTCGTGAACGTCGGCGAGCGGACCAACGTCACCGGCTCGGCGCGCTTCAAGGACCTCGTTCTGAACGATGACTACGAGACAGCCCTTGACGTGGCTCGCCAGCAGGTGGAGAACGGGGCCCAGATCATAGACGTCAATATGGACGAGGGGATGCTCGACGGCGAGGAGGCGATGGTCCGGTTCCTCAACCTCGTAGCCTCCGAGCCGGACATCTCGCGGGTGCCGGTCATGATCGACTCATCGAGGTGGTCCATCGTCGAGGCCGGGCTGAAGCTAGTGCAGGGCAAGGCCATCGTGAACTCCATCAGCCTGAAAGAGGGCGAGGAGGAGTTCATCAGGCAGGCCGGTCTCGTGAAGCGCTACGGTGCGGCGGTGATCGTGATGGCCTTCGACGAGACTGGCCAGGCGGACACCATAGAGCGGAAGATCGAGGTCTGCCGGCGCGCCTACGGGATCCTCACGGAAGAGGTGGGCTTCCCACCCGAGGACATCATCCTGGACCCCAACGTGTTCGCCATCGCCACCGGCATCGGGGAACACGACAACTACGGCGTGGACTTTATCGAGGCGGTTAGGGAGATCTCCCGCCACCTTCCCCACGCCAGCACCTCGGGCGGCATCTCCAACGTCTCGTTCTCGTTCAGGGGTAACAACGCCGTGCGGGAGGCCATCCACGCCGTCTTCCTGTACCACGCCACCAGGGCAGGCCTGACCATGGGCATCGTGAACGCTGGCCAGCTCGCGGTCTACGACGAGATAGACGAGGACCTGCGGGAGGCCGTCGAAGATGTGGTCCTCAACCGGCGCCCGGACTCCACCGAGCGCCTCCTCTCCCTGGCGGAGACGTATCGCGACAGGGACGGTGCGGGGCCTGACGAGAAGGATCTGGAATGGCGTAGCTGGCCGGTCGAGAGGCGGATAGAGCACGCGCTAGTCAAGGGTATAGCCGATTTCGTGGAGGAGGATGCGGAGGAGGCAAGGCTAGAGGCCAGGCGTCCCCTGGATGTGATCGAAGGTCCACTCATGGACGGGATGAACGTGGTCGGCGACCTGTTCGGTTCGGGCCGGATGTTCTTGCCGCAGGTGGTAAAGAGCGCCCGCGTGATGAAGAAGGCCGTGGCCTACCTGGTGCCGTTCATCGAAGAGGCCCAGGACGGGGTGCGACGGTCCAACGGCACGGTGGTTATGGCGACCGTGAAGGGCGACGTGCACGACATCGGCAAGAACATCGTCGGGGTCGTGCTCCAGTGCAACAACTTCGAGGTCATAGACCTCGGCGTCATGGTGCCTTCGGCCAGGATCCTGGAGGTCGCCAGAGAGAGGGGCGCCGACATCATCGGGCTCTCCGGCCTGATAACGCCCTCCCTGGACGAGATGGTCCACAACGCGAAGGAGATGCAGCGCGAGGGCTTCGAGGTTCCACTCCTGATAGGCGGGGCGACCACCTCCCAGACGCACACGGCCGTCAAGATAGCGCCGGGCTACGAGCATCCCGTGGTCCACGTCAAGGACGCCTCCCGCGCCGTCGGCGTTGTGCAGAACCTCATCAGCGAGGACCGCAAAACGTCTTACGCTGACGGGATAGCCGCCGACTACGAAAGGGTCCGTGAGAAGCACGCGGGACGCCGCTCACAGACCCGCCTCACGACGCTTGCGGGGGCGCGGGCCAACGGCGTGCGGATCGACTGGGAACGCTACACGCCACCGACACCAAGGGTGCAGGGCGTCCGGGCGTTCGACGACTACCCGCTGGAGGAGATCAGGCCCCACATAGACTGGACGCCCTTCTTCCATTCCTGGCAGCTGAAGGGCAGCTACCCCCGGATATTGAAGGATTCCGAGAAGGGTGAGGAGGCCCGCAAGCTGTTCGCTGACGCCCAGGAACTTCTGGACCGAATAGTGGACGAGGGATGGCTCAGGGCCAGGGCCGTCTTCGGCCTCTTCCCCGCCAATGCCGTGGGCGACGACTCGGTGGAGCTCTACACGGACGGGTCGCGTAGGGAGGTGCTAGCCGACCTCAACTTCCTGCGCCAGCAGAAGCAGAAGCCGCCGGGGCGCCCGAACCGTTGCCTCTCCGACTTCGTCGCCCCGAAGGAAACGGGCCTCGAGGACCACGTGGGGCTCTTCGCCGTTACCGTGGGGCTCGGGGCAGACGCGGCGGCGCGCCGCTTCGAGGAGGAGAACGACGACTACAACGCCATCATGGTCAAGGCGCTCGCCGACAGGCTCGCTGAGGCCCTCGCAGAGCTGCTACACCAGCGGGTTCGCACGGAGTTCTGGGGCTACGCCGCAGATGAGGAGCTTGACCACGAGGCCCTGATCCACGAGGAGTACAACGGTATCCGACCGGCCCCCGGCTACCCGGCCTGCCCCGAGCATACGGAGAAGCGCACGCTGTGGCGACTGCTCGAGGTCGAGGATAACGCCGGCATCGAGCTAACCGAGAGTTGCGCCATGTCACCCGGGGCGGCGGTCAGCGGCTACTACTTCTCGCACCCCGACGCCCAGTACTTCGGCGTAGCCGAGATCGGGCGCGACCAGGCAAGAGATTACGCCCGGCGCAAGGACTGGACCCTGGAAGAGGCCGAGAAGTGGCTAGCCCCCAACCTCGGCTACGACCCCAACACCGACCCGAATGGCAACGGGGCCACGGAAGTTCCGCAAGCAGTTAATAAATAGCTTTCAGAGATCAGCTTTCAGCTTCTGTGGCTGAAGGCTGATCGCCTGAATCATCACCCGTTCAGGTTTCCTTCTCTTTCGGACCTTAGCATTGGGTGGGTGCCGGGGACGAAGCGCCGGATCAGGCGCTCCGTCCGCTCGTAGAAGCGGATGCGGTCGAGGAGTGGGTTCCAGAACCCGGCTGTGATGCAGTAGTAGGTATCGTAGGGGCTCTCGTGGTGTACGTCGTGGTGCTCCTGGGAGAGGATGATGCCCCTCGCCTGCAGCCACCCCACGAAGGCGGGGGGATTCTCCATGTGTGCCCACTTGTGGAACTGGTTCGTCAGGAACGCCGCGAGGCACAGGAACAGGAAGAAGGTCCCGAACAGGTAGCCGTAGTACCAGGTCTCCAGGGGCACGGCGATCCACACGAAGAGCATGAAGGGCAGGGTGGCCAGGCTATTGTTGCCGTTGGCGTCGACGAAGTCGTGGCCGACGATCCTCTTCGGGTCGACGTGGTGCTCGCGGAAGGGTTGGATAAAGTTGGGCCCCAGGATGGGGGTGTCGTACGATCCGAAGTTGTCGGCTAGAAAGTGCACGAACCCGGAGAGGAAGTCGGCGGCAAGGTAGGCCACGACCAGCAGGATAGGGGCCAGCCACAGATCGCCGAAACGGAGGACCCCCCCGTAGAGCTCAACGGCTATCAGCAACGAGAGAGCCGCAAAGCAGAATATGCCGAACATCTCCAGCAAGTAATGGCCCCGGCTCGTCTCGGGGCTGACCCGCTCGCGCGTATCCCGGTCCTCTTCGATCATAAACAACCTCCTTCGCTCGGGATACGCAAAGACGCTGTCTCTGGATCAGCGCCAGACGGTCTCCCTACTCCACCCTAACGGAATTCTACCCTCTCGAAACCAAGCGTGATGAGGAAGGCGCGGATGCTGTCTTCCGCGTTTCCTTCTGCGGCGTCCAGGATCCCGTTCTGGCGGGCGGAGGCCGAGATCTTCTCCACCGCCCGAACGCGGGCCTCCTCCACGAGGTCGTCGTCCGGACGGAGGTTGAGGGGGCTGAGGTCCCGGTCGTAGAGGCTGGTCTTCTCCTCATCGAGGCTGGCGGAGAGGATCTCGGCTTCTGGCAGATCGATGGTTACGGTATCGCCATCGACCTTCACGTCATCCCGCCCCACGTCGCCAATGTCGATGCCAGCTTCGACGTTGCCCGTGGCGATCACGAGCACCCTCTCGCCGTCGAACAGCCTCTCCATAAGGTCCCCGCCCGACTCCCTGGTTACCGGCACGGACTCGGTCCAACGCACGGTCGCCAGCTGGTCGAGTTCCCTTATTCCCTCCACCACCACAGGCCCTGTCGTGGTCCGCGGCGGCCTCTCCCCCAGCAGCGGCCCGACCAGCGGCAACACCCCCCCGAAACGCGCGAGCCCGACGCCTAGCGCGACGCCGAGAACTACGATGACGAGCGCCAGAACAAGCGTGGTCCCCATCCCGCCGCCTCTCTTGCCCATGCCCAGCCTTTCCGAGGGTACAGATACGGAGATTCTACATCGAGCTATAGGCCGTCAGCGAAGAGCTGAAAGCTAACGGCTGACGGCGAGGTTCGCGAAGCGAACCGCTCTAGGCTTGAATATTAGTCTGGCGCCAGCGGGTGTGTTCGCCCAGTCCTTCTGCTTCGGGGAACTCTTCGCCTTTGGAAAGCTGGACCCTGGCGGGGGGCAGCATGGTACCCCTGTCGCAGAGGTAGGTGCCCGAGAAGGGTGCTTTATCGCCCGGACCGAAGGTGGGACCGAAGGGTGCGTAGCGGGCGATTATGTCGTCGAGGCGGGCCATCACAGGGTCACCGGGCGGGCATCTTCGAAGCCCGGGGTTCTCTCCAGGGCTTTCAGCACTTCCGCGGGGACGGGTTCGTCTACGGTGACGGCCATCGCAGCTCGGGAGCCGGGCTCCCCACGCCCGACGGCCATATTGCCGATGTTGATGCCATGCTCCCCAAGGATGCCACCGAGCTTGCCGATCATACCTGGTCGGTCCTCGTTGCGGATAAAGAGCATGTGCTCCTCGGGCACCACGTCGAAGTCGAAGCCCATGGCCCCCACGAGCCGCGGCTGCATCCTGGGTCCGAAGAGGGTGCCGCTGACGGTGTTCTCTCCCATGCGTAGCTCCACGAGGTTTGTGTAGTCGGCTGACTCCGAGGAGCGCGAGGTCTCCACCTTGAGGCCCCTCTCCCTTGCCAGCGCCGGCGTGTTTACGAAGTTGAGCGGCTCGAAGACCATGGGCGCGAGGAGGCCCTTCTGGGCCGAGACGTCGAGGAGGCGCGTGTCGAAGCCGGCGACCTCGCCGCGGTAATCGATCCTGAGCGTGTCGGAGGCCTTGTCGGAGAGCTGGTAGAGCAGGCTGCCAAGCGCCTCGCAGAGCCCCGAGAACTGGGCCACGAACTCGGCCCCCTCACCCACCGGAACGGGGGCGTTTATGGCGTGGATTGGGACGGAGCCGCCAAGGGCGGTGGCGACCTGCTCCGCGGCCGTCGTGCCGGCCCTGTCCTGCGCCTCGGCGGTGCTGGCCCCGAGGTGGGGCGTTACGACTACGTTGGGCAGGTTGAAGATCGGTGACTCCGTCGTCGGCTCCTCGGCGAACACGTCGAGCGCCGCGCCAGCGATGGTGCCTTCTTTGAGGGCGTTGTAGAGCGCCGTCTCGTCAACGATGCCGCCGCGCGCCACGTTTATGAGGTAGGCCGTCGGCCTCATCTTCGAAAGCGCGTTCTCGTCGACAAGCCCCACGGTCTGCGGGGTACGCGGCACATGCAACGAGACGAAGTCGGCCCGCTCGAAGACCTCGTCCGCAGTGTCAGCGCGCCCGACGTTCATGGAGCGCATCCTGTCCTCGGAGACGTAGGGGTCGTAGGCCAGAACGCGCATGCCCATGCC
>DASUPX010000498.1:0-8976 GCA_036280905.1 Rubrobacter sp.
TACCTCTCGCAGGATATGGTCGGCGGCCTCCGGCGTCGTGTCGAGGCCGCAGGGGCGCTCGCCGGGCTCGAGCCCTTCGCTGAAAAGCTTCTCGAAAAGCAGAAGCTTCCCATCAGCAAGCGCATCGTGGACGACTCGAAGGTCACGGACCACCACGCCATCGTTCCAACCAACAAGAAGCCGTCGGACGGGCTGTCGCCCGACGAAGCGAAGATCTACGACCTGGTGGCCAGGCGTTTCCTCGCCGTGTTCTTCCCGGCGGCCCGCTTCGAGAACACGACCGTGGTAACCGAGGTAAGGGGGGAGACGTTCCTCTCCCGCGGGCGCGTCGTGCTGGAAGCGGGATGGCGCGAACTCTACCCCGACGGTGTGGGAGGGCGGAAGGAGAAAGAGCCCCCGGTCTTGCCGCCCATCGAGGCTGGACAGGAGTGGGCCGTCATCAAGGTCGGGGTCAAGGAGGGCGAGACCAAGCCGCCCCCGCGCTACTCGGAGTCGGCTTTGCTGGGGGCCATGGAGACGGCGGGCAAGCTTGTCGAGGACGAGGAGCTCAGGCAGCAGATGAAGGACTCTGGTCTGGGGACGCCGGCCACCAGGGCCGCCACCATCGAACGCCTCATAAAGGTCGGCTACATCGAACGCGAGAAGAAGGTTCTCCTCCCAACCGAGAAGGGCAAATCACTCATAGGGCTGCTGGGGGAGAGCCCGCTCACCTCGGCCGAGCTCACGGCCCGCTGGGAGGAGCGTCTGGCCAGGATGGAGAAGGGCGCGGAGCGCCGCCCCGACTTCATGTCCGACATAAACCGTTTCACCACGCAGCTCGTAGAAGGGGTCCGTGGCATGGAGGGCGAGAAGCTCGCCGCTCCCTCGAACAGCCGGGAGCCGCTCGGCCCTTGCCCCAAGTGCGGCGCCCCCGTCGTGGAGACCAGGAAGGGTTACGGTTGCTCGGCGTGGAAGAAGTCCGGTTGCGACTTCGTGATCTGGAAACAGGTCTCCGGCAAGCGCCTCAGCGAGAACCAGGCCAAACAGCTCCTGGCGAAGGGCCGCACCGGCCAGATGAAGGGTTTCAAGAGCAAAGCCGGCAAACCCTACTCTGCCGCGCTGACGCTAGACGCCGAACACCGGGTGAAGCTGGAGTTCGCCAACGGCCGCGGGTAGTCAATAGCTTTCAGCCGTCAGCTTTTCGGCTGAAAGCTGACGGCTCTACGCCAGCCTCTTTAGTTCGCTGGCGTGGGTCTCCATCCAGGAGATCATCATCTGGAAGATGGCCCTCGCCTTCTTGCGTCCCGCCCGTTCGTGGTTGGCGCGGGCTCTAAGGAGGTCGGCGTGGATCTCGTCGATGATCGCGTGTGGGTCTTGCCAGCCGTAGGCGTCGCACATCACGCGGATATTGCGCGCCTGCTCTCCGACGGGACCGCCTTCCTCGCCGACGTTCGCGTATGACCAGACGGCGTTGGACAGGTCGAAGAGGCGCGTGCCCGGCGCCGCGTCGTCCCAGTCGATAAAGGCCGCGGGCTCGTCGCCGACAAAGACCGTGTTGTGGGGGCCGAGCTCTTTGTGGGCCACGATCTCGGCGTCCCCGGCGAGCTCGGAGCCGGCTGTAACGTCGTGGAACCGTCGGATCTGGGCGGCGACCCTTATGAGCCGTGCCTCTGACGGACGATACTCGTCGTGGTCGTGGGGCACCTCACCCTCGACGAAGGACAGCACTTCGCGCCCCCGCTCGTCGATCCCGAGCAACCTCGGCGCCCAGAGGAAGCCGACCCTTTCGAGGTAGCGCAGGAGTTCGTGCACGAAGGGGGCGTTCGGTCCCATGGGCCTACGGACCGTGTCCCCGACGCGTACGATGCCAGGTGTCGACCGGCCGCCGACGAGCGGAGTTTCGCCGCCTTCTCTCACGGACATATCCTATCCGCCCACGCGTTCTCGGGGAGACGCTTCCAGGGTGGTTGGGCGGCGGTTTACCGATGCGGATACACTTCATCCATGAGGCGTGTGAGGCGGCGGGGGTCTGACGGGGTCAGCCAGAGGGCCTCGTCTCTCGAGCTCTTCTACGACCTCGTGTTCGTCTTCGCCATCACGCAGGTCTCCCACCTGCTCTTGACGCACCTGACGTGGGCAGGGGTATTGCAGGCCGCGATCGTGCTGCTCGCGGTGTACTGGTCCTGGAACTACACGACGTGGACCACCAACGAGCTTGACACGGAGACCGTGCCGGTCCGACTGCTCCTCCTCGGTCTCATGCTCGTGAGCCTGCTCATGTCGGTGGCCATCCCGAAGGCCTTCGGGGATCAGGCGCTGCTCTTCGCCGGAAGTTACGTCGCTATACAGGTCGGGAGGCACTCCTTCCTGGCGTTCGCGGCGGCCGACAGCGGGACGGTAGAGCGGGAGCGGGCCGGGCGCATCCTCACCTGGTTCGTGGCGGTCGGCGTACTCTGGATCGCGGGCGCCTTCGTGGATGGTACAGGCCGCTACGTGCTCTGGCTGGTAGCACTCTCGCTCGACTACTGCGCCCCGTTCGTGACGTACTGGGTGCCGGGCAGGCGGCGGCTTGCGCCCGAGACCTGGAACGTGGGGACCGAGCACTTCGCCGAGCGTTTTGGCCTGTTCATCATCCTTACCCTTGGCGAGTCGATCGTCATAACCGGTGCGACCACCTCAGAAGGCGTCCTTAATTGGAAGACGATCCTGGCGTTCGTCATGGCCTTCCTGGCCAGCGCGGCCATCTGGTGGTTGTACTTCACGTCGGTTGCGGCGCTCGGCGAACACTACCTGGAGGTCGCCGATCACAGGACCACGCTCGCCAGGGATGCCTATACGGTCCTGCACGTGGTGTTCGTGGCAGGCATCATACTATCCGCGGTTGGGGACGAGCTGGTGATCGCGCACCCGACCGACGTATTGCCCCCCTACGAGGTGGCCGCGGTGGCCGCCGGCCCGGCCGTGTACCTGCTGGCCCACTCGCTCTTCACCCGCAGGTTGACGGGCAAATGGTACCCTTCCAAGCTCCTCGGGACGCTCGCCTGCGTCGCGGTCGGCTTCGTCGGCCTCTTCGTGCCGGCGCTGGTGCTGGCGGCGGCCCTCATCCTGGTACTCGTTGCAGTGATAGCCGCCGGCTATCTCGCGCCGAGGTCCCGGGTGGAGGGCGCGGAACTCCGTCAGGGGTGACCTGGCACACCATTTCTCGCTAAAGGCCCCTGCCGGCGTCAAAGGTGTTACTTGATCTTCGGGATTGTGCGTTAAACTCTCGCGGGTATGAAAACCATCATCGTCGGGGCCGGTCTTGCCGGCCTCACCTGCGCAAAAGTGTTGAGAGAACGAGGTGTCGAGGTCGCCATCTACGAGGCTTCCGATGGCGTCGGTGGTCGCGTGCGCACCGATGAGCAAGACGGGTTTCTGCTCGACAGGGGCTTCCAGGTGTACTTCACCTCCTATCCCGTCTCACGCAGGCACCTCGACTACGGGGCGCTAGATTTCAGGGTGTTCGATCCCGGTGCGGTCGTCTGCGAGGGAGGCGAGAAGAGCGTGCTCTCCGACCCCCTGCGCGACCCGAAGGCGCTCGTTCCCTCCCTGCTCTCCAGGGCGGCCACGTTCGGGGACAAGCTGAAAACCCTGGATCTGGCGGTGAGAACCGTACAGGGGGGCATCAGCGCGGGCTCGGAGAACGGCGAACCGGACACCTCTACGCTGGAGTACCTGCGGACCGCCGGCCTGTCACAGCAGTATATAGACTCGTTCTTCAGGCCGTTCTACGGCGGCATATTCCTGAACCGCGAGCTGAGCACGAGCGCCCGCGTACTCCGTTTCACCTTGAGGATGCTGTCTACGGGCCGCACGGTCGTGCCTGCCCTCGGCATGGCCGAGATACCGCGCCAGCTCGCCTCCCGTCTACCGGAAGACGCGGTCCGACTCGAAAGCCCCGCAGACTCGCTGTTGCGCGACGGAGATCGGGTGGTCGGCATCACCTCTGGCGGACGGGAGCACGAGGCCGACGCCGTCGTCGTGGCCACCGACGCGCCCGCGGCGGGGGAGCTCACGGGCGAGGCTGTTCCCGAGGGGGCCGTCGGCGAGGCGTGCATCTACTACGAGACGGACGGGATCGGGGAAGCGAAGAAGATCCTCCTGAACGCCGGTGAAGCACCGTTCGTGAACAATGCCGTCCAGATTAGCAACGTCTCCGAGAGGTACGCGCCGCCCGGCCGCCACCTTCTCTCCGCCGTGGCGCTCACCGGCCTGGATCTTCCGGACGGGGAGATCTACCGCCGGGGCATAGAGGATGTGAGCAGCTGGTACCCCGACACGGACTTCAGGCCGCTCGCGATCTACCGCATACCGTACGGGCAGTTTGCCCAGCCTCCCGGGGTTCATGGCAGGCTGCCGGAGAACAGAACGCAGACGCCAGGACTCTTCCTGGCTGGCGAGTATACCGAGGACGCCTCCATAAACGGCTCCATGCTCTCTGGAGAGAAGGCCGCTGGGGCGGTGCTCGCGTGAGCGACCGCAACGGTGTTCCGGCGCTCCGGATCCAGGACCTCAGGAAAACATATTCCAACGGGTTTCTGGCGCTCGATGGTGTCTCGCTGGAGGTGGAAGCCGGCAAGTTCTTCGGTCTTCTCGGGCCCAACGGCGCGGGCAAGACAACCCTGATCAACAGCGTGGTCAGCCTCGTCAGGCCCGACGCCGGCTCGGTGGAGGTCTTCGGCAGGGATGCCTACAGCGAGTTCAGGGAGGCGCGGCGGATCATCGGGGTCTCCCCCCAGGAGGTCAACCTGGACAAGTTCTTGACCGTGCAGGAGACGCTCGTCTTCCACGCCGGCTACTACGGGGTGCCGAAGAAGAAGGCCCGCGAGAGGGCCGAGGAGCTTCTGGAGCGGTTCGGGCTCACGGAGAAGCGCGACCAGCGCACCAACACGCTCTCCGGCGGCATGAAGCGGCGGGTGCTCTTTGCCAGGGCCCTCATACACGACCCCAAGGTCCTCTTTCTGGATGAGCCCACGGCGGGCGTTGACGTGGAGCTACGCTACAGGTTGTGGGGCTACATCAGGGAGCTAAACCGTGGGGGGATGACCATACTCCTCACGACGCATTACCTGGAGGAGGCCGAGGCGCTATGCGATGAGATAGCGCTTATCAACGGCGGCAACATCGTCGCCCGGGGCAGCAGCGAGGATCTCAAGAGCGATTACGAAGCCAGGAACGTCGAGGAAGTCTACATGAAGGTGATCGGCCATGATCTTAGCTGACAGGACCTTCCAGACGCTGCTCACGCGCGAGGTCCTGCGCTTCACTCGTGTCTGGATGCAGACCATAGTGCCGCAGATCCTGACCTCTTTGCTCTACCTGGTGGTCTTCGGCATCGCGCTCGGAGGACGCATAAAGCAGATAGAGGGCATCCCCTACCTGGACTACATCCTGCCTGGCATCGCCTTGATGAGCCTCATTACCAACTCGCAGATGAACTCATCGTGGTCGGTCTTCGACGCCAAGCGCGAGCGCTACATAGAAGAGGTCCTGATCAGCCCCATGAGCAACCTGCAGATAGCGCTGGCCTACAGCCTCGGCGGTATGCTGCGCGGCGTGGTGATGGGGGCCGGGGTGTTCCTGGTCGGGATACCCTTCGTGGGGATAAGCATCAAGCACCCGCTCATGCTCGTGGTCATAGGTCTTCTGGCCTCGTTCGCGTTCTCCTCCCTCGGGACGATGGTCGGGGCGCTGGCGAACCGCATAGAGCACATCTCCCTCATAACGAGCGTCATCATCCAGCCGCTGGCGTTTCTGGGCGGCGTGTTCTACTCCGTCGGTATGCTGCCCCCCCTGCTCCGGGTGGCCACGTTCTTCAACCCCATCTTCTACACCGTCGATGCGGCCCGCTACGTGACGCTGGGCGTCTCCGATCTGAACCCCTACCCGACCCTGGGTATGGTCTGCCTGATCGCCGTCATCTGCTTCGGCGGCGCCTGGTGGGCCATAAGCCGTGGCCCGAACCTCCGGTACTAGGTTCACTCCTTCCGCCCGGGCGTGGGCTTACGTTCTCGCCGTTCTCGTCTCATCGCGTTTGCTGTTGATGGGGGCCGGCGCCCTGGCTGTGGCCTTTCTTCCCGACGCCGATCCGGCGGGGGACCCCCTGGAGCCGCCGGGCTTCCTGAACTACTGGGCCAACTGGGACGGGGCCTGGTACTCGGAGATAGCCACCCATGGTTACGGCGCGCGGCCGCCAGAGTCGACGGCCTTCTTCCCACTCTATCCCCTTTTGGTGAGATCCGGAAGGTCCCTCGTGGGCGGACCCGCGTTGTGGGGCACCCTGATCTCGCTCCTGTGCACGGCCTTCGCGCTTTACTTCGTCTACCGCATCGCAGAGAACCTGTACGAGGCCCGGGTGGCGCGCGCGTCCACGCTAGCCCTGGCCTTCTTCCCGACGGCTTTCTTCCTGAACGCGGTCTACACCGAAGCGCTCTTCCTGGCGCTCACGGCCGGGTCCGTGTGGGCGGCCCGCGTGCGCGGAAACCTTCTGCTCGCTGGTCTGTTCGGGGCCCTGGCCACGGCCACGAGAAACCTCGGGGTACTCATCCTGATACCGCTCTTGTTCGAGTGGGTGCGACGCAGGCGGACGTTCGGCCTGCGGGGACTCGCCGGTCTCGTCCTCGTCCCCGCCGGGCTCGTCGCTTACGCGGTCTTCCTGCGCCAGCGGTTCGGGGACCCGCTCGTCTTCGCCCACCAGCAGAGCGCCTACTGGGATCGTGAGTTGACAGGGCCCCTGACGACGCTGGGCAGGGCCTGGCATGCTGCGCAGGCCGGGATCGAGTACGTTCTCGACCCCCAGGCGCTGTTCCTCGGTGCCCCAGCCGGTCCCTCGCTCGAAGCCTCGAACACCCTCAACCTGGCGTTCCTTGCCTTCTTCCTGCTGGTCATGCTCGTCGGCTTCGCCGTGTTGCCGCAGGACCTGTCCGTCTATACCGCCCTGATCGTTTTGCTGCCCGTGCTTACGCCCGCCCCGCAGTTCCCGCTCATGAGCATGCCCCGTTTCGTGCTAGGGGCGTTCCCCGTGTTCCTGGTGCTCGGTTACCTGTTGTCCAGAAGCAGGCTGGCCCTGGTCTCCTACCTCGTGTTGGCCGGCGGCCTCGGCGTCGCGCTCACCGCCCTGTTCGCTACCTGGCGCTGGGTAGCGTGAAGGGCCGGGACTAGCCCGTGCCGTAAGCGTCGGGCGGCGTCAACGGTGCGTGGGGGTGATACCTTGAAAGGCGGTGGACGGTACCCTTCCCACATCCGGACCGCGGCGCAGAGTTCCTATCCTTGCCCTGTTCGTGGCCAACGCGGTCTCCGAGACCGGAAACGTTCTGGCGTTCGTGGCGATACCCTGGTTCGTCTTGCAGACTACGGAGAGCGCCGTCAGGACGGGCCTCACGGGGGCTGCTTTCCTCCTCGCGGCGGTAACGGCCGGCGTCGTCGGCGGGCCTATTGTTGACCGGATCGGCTTCAAGCGGACGAGCATCGTCGCGGACCTGGCGGGTGCCGTGACGGTGGCGCTGGTGCCGTTGCTCTACCACACGGTAGGGTTGCGTTTCTGGCAGCTTCTGTTGCTGGTCTTTCTCGGTGGTTTCCTTGACGCGCCGGGCCACACGGCCCGTCAGAGCCTCGTCCCCGACCTTGCCGGCAAGGCGGGGATGGGCATCGAACGCGCCAACTCGGTGTTCCAGGGTGTCAGGTTCGCCTCGTTGCTACTCGGCCCGCCGCTCGCGGGGCTCCTGATCTCTGTGTTTGCGCCTGGCAACGTGTTGTGGATAGACGCGGCGACCTTCGTGATCTCCGCGGCGCTTGTAGCGGCGCTCGTTCCTACGCAGTGGACGGAGGCCGGGGCCAGGGGCGCCGGACGGTACCTCGCTGACCTCGCGGAAGGCGTGGTGTTCATATGCCGGGACCGGCTCGTGGTCTGGATGTTCGGCATCGGGGTGGTTGCCAACTCGCTCGCGGTACCCCTCGTCGCGGTGGTCCTGCCGGTCTTCGCCAGAGAAGCTTACGGCAGCGCGGTGGACCTCGGGTTGATGCTCGGTGGCTTTGGCGGCGGGGCACTCGCCGGAACCTCTCTGTACGCGGTCGTCGGTGCCAGGCTGCCGCGCCGGGCGACGCTCGTGGCGGCGGTCTCACTGTTGGGCG
Organism: Rubrobacter sp.; assembly: GCA_036280905.1. GTDB lineage: Bacteria > Actinomycetota > Rubrobacteria > Rubrobacterales > Rubrobacteraceae > Rubrobacter_D. Next base: position 8,149 of record DASUPX010000498.1, read on the forward strand.
TGCCCTTCTGGGTCTTGATCGCGACGCCCCCGCTATGGGCCTCTATCGGGGCGCTCTTCGTGGCCGGGCTGACGCTCGGCCCGCCAAACCCGCTCACCTACAGCGTGCTGCAGGAGCGCACGCCGCCGAGGATGCTGGGCCGGGTGCTCGGCGCGGGTATCTCGCTCTCGATGCTCGGCGCACCGGTTGGGATGGTGGTCTGCGGGTATGCTCTGGAGGTCCTTGGGCTGCGCCCGACCCTCCTGGGCCTCTCCGCCAGCTACCTCGCGGCCGGCCTCCTCGCCTTCTCGAGCCCCGCGCTGCGCGAGCTGGACAGGGCCGGAAAATAGCCGGCGGATCGTGGCGATCTCCCTGGTCGGACGGCCATCCGGAGACCCAAATATCACTCATTTGCGTGATGCGCTCGATTTTTCGCGGGGCTAAGCTACCCGCAAGAGCGATAAGGAACGGGATGCCAGATCCGATGGAGGAGGCGGAGAGCATGCAGGCCGTGCAGACCAGAGAGGCCACTATGCGGGCGGTGCTGTGCGCCTCCCTGTGCAACTGCCGCCACACCCTGAGGGCCAGCGGCGACGAGCGACTCGTAGAGGTTGCCCTGGAGCATCTCAGGCGCAACCACCCCGCGGCCCCCCTGGTGGAGGATCGGGTCAGGAGGATCGTGTTCAGCCGGGCCTACGATATCGACTACACGGCAGTGTAGAGCGAACCTTTCGGTCTCTCTTCGGGCGGCCTACGAGGGAAGCGCGGGGTCCCCGTAGTGGCTGCGGTACCGGTTGCGGCCGGCGCGCCCCGAGATTCGACCCCAAAACTCCGTGCCGGTCTCCTCGA
>DASUPX010000499.1:0-10453 GCA_036280905.1 Rubrobacter sp.
GAGGAGGCGGTTAGGCTCGCCGCGGAGCACGCCCCCGACGTCGCCCTGATGGACCTCATCATGCCGGGCATGGACGGCGTCGAGACGACACGGCAACTCGTCGCGATCTCGCCACGCACGAGCGTGGTAATGCTGACCTCCTACCACGACGACGAGCACGTCTTCCCGGCGATCCGGGCCGGGGCCCTATCCTACGTCTTGAAGGAGATCGGACCCACAGAGCTCGCCGACGCCGTGCGGAAGGCGGCATCTGGCGAGGCCGTGCTCCATCCACGGGTCGCGGCCCGGGTCGTGCGCGAGCTCCACGGCGCCAGGCGCACCGAGCCAAACGTCTTCCAGGAGCTCTCGGACAGGGAACTCGAGGTCCTGAAGCTGATCGCCGAAGGGCTGCACAACTCGGAGATTGCGGCCCGCCTCTACGTGAGCGAGAAGACCGTCAAGAGCCACGTCTCGAATATCCTCTCCAAACTCCACCTCGCCGACCGGACCCAGGCAGCCGTCTACGCCTGGAGAGAGGGCGTAGTCCGCCGCGACTAAAGTGGTTCGCTTCGCGAACCGCGCTGTCAGCTATCAGCAGTCAGCAAGAGAAGCTGATAGCTATTACAACGTTGCGCCGGTGCCGCCGGTACAGACGGCGCCGGGTTCGGGGGTCTGGGGGCCGAGGCGGTAGGCTTTGATGAAGCTCTGAAGGTCGGGATCATCGGCGCCGTCGAGGGCGACCTGCTTGCCCCAGGCCGAGGCCACCACGGGGGACTCGAGGTCGGGGTAGGGGCTTGCGAGGATGTAGGTCTGGCTCTGGGCGAGGTTTTGCAGTTCCGTTACCTGATCCTGCGGCAGGTCGGGGGAGTAGGCGATCCAGACCGCACCGTGCTCCAGAGAGTGAACGGCGTTCTCTTCGCGGACGGGCTGGCCGTAGAAGCCGCAGTTCTGCCAGACGGGGTCATGCGCGCCCCCGACCGAAGGGGTCTGCTCGTAGTCCACGTTGGTTGAGGTGTGCTCGCCCGCGGGGCCGACATCATAGGTCTGCACGTCCTCGGGCGCGCCGCTGGCGGACTGCTGCCTGGCGTCGAACACGGCGAGCGCGATGAACCCGCCGACGAAGAGGACGATGATCGTGCCAACGATGAGGTAGACCTTGCGGGAGCCATCCGACCCGCCACTCCTATGAACCCTTGCGCTGCTCTTGGCCACGATGTCCCTCTTTCTAGCTCGCCGTGAAATCCTAGCACATGCGCCCGTCCTCTCCGAGAACCTGCCCGGCGGTTATAGTGCTCGCCTTTACCAGAACACCCGGGCCAGGATCCTCACGGCGAGCAAGGCAAGGGCGATCCAGACGAGCACTATAACCGCGGCCGCGACCCTGTTTACCGGCCTGTCCCTGGCTTCTCGCGCCTTCTCGCGGCACTCGGCGAGGACATGGGGTGGGATCATCTTTATGGCCAGCGCGACGCCGAGCGGTACCACGATGATGTCGTCGAGGTACCCGAGGACGGGAACTACGTCGGGAATGAGGTCTATGGGGCTGAATGCGTACCCGACCACGACGGCGGCGAAGACGCGCGCGTACCAGGAGACCCGCGGGTCCCTGTAGGCGAGGTAGAGCGCGTATACCTCGACCTTGAGCCCCCGCGCCCAGGACTCGAGCCGCCGGAAGATTCCCACCGTCAGGAACTCGAAGCGAGGAACGCTTCGCTCACGAACCGCCCGGTGCCATCCGACCGAAACGCGAACTCGTAGCCGTCCTCCAACTCACCCACGAGCCGGCCCGTTCCGAAAAGACCACCGGCGTCTTCCCTGCGCCGTTCCTGTTCGTCACCGGCAAGGCCGCAAGTTAGGGGTAGCCCTTCCCTCATGGTATCAACTTCGCCTCTCTACCCAACACGGCGCTAGAGGAGCGTTTCTCCTTCTTTCGTGGGCCATCGCATGGATTGCTTTTCGTCCGTTCAGAGACCCGCGAGGCCGTGCGAGCGGAGCAGCGGCCATCACCCATGCCTCACTCCAACAACCGTTGATACGTCTTTGCAAGCGGACCTCAGCCTTCTGGGTAGGAGGGGAAGCGGAGGGTCTGGAGGGAGGCGTGGTGGTCGCCGACGTGGTCCACCTGAAGGGTAGTGTGGGAGATGCTGTATTCGTCTGCGAGGAGGGTCTCGAGCTCGCGCCGGCGGGCGTGGCAGTCTTCCTGGCGGCCGACGAGCACGTGGGCGGAGAGCGCGGGGAAACCCGAGGTTATGGTCCAGATGTGGAGGTCGTGGACCTCGATTACGCCCCTGGATGAGGCCATCTTTCTGCCCACTTCGGAGGCGTCCAGGCCGTGGGGGGTTGCCTCCAGAAGGATGTTCGTCGAGTCCTTCAGGAGCTTCCAGGAGCTTCCCAGGATCAGGAGCCCGATTGCGACGCTTATCAGGGGGTCGGCGTAGCGCCAGCCAGTTAGGATGATGATGACCGCTGCCGCTATCGCGCCGACCGAGCCAAGGGCGTCGGCGAACACGTGGCGCATGGCGCCTTCCACGTTCAGGCTCTCGCCGCCCGAGCGGTAGAGGATGAAGGCGCCAATCACGTTGACGATGAGGCCGAGCGTGGCCACCCCCAGCATCGGCGTGCCAAGGACCTCCGTCGGGTCCGCGAAGCGGGAGTAGGCCTCGACGAAGATCCAGATCGCTACCACAACCAGCGTCACGCCGTTGGCGAGGGCGGCGAGAATCTCAGCCCGCCTGTAGCCGAAGCTCTTCTCCGGGGTCGCAGGCCGCTGGGCCAGCCACGCGGCGAAGAGGGCGATGCCGAGCGAGAGGTTGTCCGAGAGCATGTGCCCCGCGTCGGCGAGCAGCGCGAGGCTGCCCGTCAGCAGGCCGCCGACGATCTCAACCACCGTGAAGCTCGCCGTCAGGGCGAGAACGGTTGCTAGTGCTCTGCGGTTTGCCTGCCCGTGATCGTGGGCGTGATCATGGTGTCCCATGACGTTATTTTACCGCCGGAGGTGTGTGGCGGCCCGTCGGTGTTGCGCTCACGAGCCTGGTGGTCCGGCCTAGCCGGATTTCTCGCCGAGGGTTGCTTCCAGTTTTCTCTTGTCCCCGTCGCGGAAGATGGTCAAGGTGACCGTATCACCAGGCGCGTAGTCACGCAGAGCTCCGAGAAGGTCGCCGTACCTCTCCACCCTGACTCTGCCAAGGGCGGTTATGATGTCGCCCTTCCTGACCCCTGCATCGGCGGCCGCGCTGTCCTGCACCACCTGCTCTACCAGCGCCCCCGAGTCGACGGGAAGGTCGAACTCTCTGGCGTCCTCGGGACTAAGGTCGGTGGTAACGACGCCGAGATAAGCCGTCGAGACCCTGCCCGTGTCGATCAACTGGTCGGCCACGGATACCGCGGTATCTGAGGGGATGGCGAAGCCGAGGTTCTCGGCGCCGGTCTCGGCCGGGGGCAGGTACGCCACGTTGATGCCTACGATACGGCCATCCCGGTCGGCCAGGGCGCCGCCCGAGTTACCCGGGGAGATGGCGGCGTCGGTCTGGATCAGGTCCACCAGGGCCCTCGCCTCCGATCCGCTTCCGATGAGCTCCGGCGGAAACTCCCGGCCCACGCCGCTGACTATGCCCGAGGTAACCGTTGACTCGAAACCAGAGGGGCTGCCGATCGCCACGGCCAACTGGCCAACGACGGGGGTGTTCTCGTCGAAGGTGGCCGCCGGCAGGCCGTCGCGGTCCACCTCGAGCACGGCTATCTCGGTGTTCGGGTCCGAGCCGACCACGCTCGCGCGTTCCGTGGTGCCGTCGGCGAAGGCCACGTTCACGGCCGTGGCGTCGGCCACGACGTGGTTGTTGGTGATGATGTAGCCGTCGGGGCGGTAGATCACACCGCTCCCCACGCCCTCGCCCTTCTGCGTACCAAAAGGCGTCTCCTGCACCGCCCTGACGTTGACCTGTACCACGCTTGGTCCCACGTCCGAGGCGACGATCGCCACCGGCTCATCTGACGGTATGCGGGGGGAAGCCGCCGATGCCCCGGACGAAACGTCGGCCGCGTTGTTGTTGTCCTCCGCTACGGGCTGCCCCTGAGAACAGCCTGCCAGCACTACCACGGCGAGCGCGATAGCGAGCGCCGCGGTGTTCTTCCTGGATCTACGAGCCAACGTGTCAGAACCTCCTGTGGGCGCCAGGGGCGCGTCGTATGCCACAGAGTCTATACCGAGGTTGCGCCTCTCCGGCGTGAACGGCCACCCTGGAGGGCGAAGGGGCTCACGAGCTGCGTCCCTACTAGCGCTACGCCCCCGTGGGGTTGCTTGGCGTCGTATCGCGGAGGGCTTCTTTCACGCCTTCCTCCGCGTCCCTCAGGTAGATGAAGACATCCTGGGCGAAGCGAACCGCGTGTTCTTCAGGAAGGTTTATGCGGCGGTTGTCTAGCACAGACCCGAGTTCTCTGATGGCCGCGTCGGCCATCCCCACCATAGTCTCGGCCTCGATCAGGGTCTCCTCGCGTTCGGTGTTCGAAAGGTCAGCCCTGCGCCTCAGCCGTTCCTGGTGTTTTGTGAGGTGCTGTATGAAATCCCTGATGCCCACGGGGCAGGATTATATCCGTTCAGGAGCGGGACTCCAGGAAGATCTCACGCGTCACCTCGCCCGAGCCCTGCTCGCGCGCGCGATCCTCGGCCAGCCGCCTGGCCCTACCCCGCAAGAACGACGGTACTCCGGCGACCTCCTGCAGCGCGCTGTCGGTCCACCGGATGCCGGCCTCTCCCGAAGGTTTCCGTTTCTTCTCGCGGAGCGCACCATCCAGGAGGTCGGCGAGGACGGTCGAGCCGGCGTAGCCCATCAGGGGCCTCTCCACGAAGGGCCTGTCGGCGGTGGGAGGACAGAGGGGGAGGAAGGGCACCTCGAGGGACTCGGCAACGCCCTCTTCCAGGTGCGTCCCGATGATGAGGTCGGGCTTCGCGGCCTCGATACGGGCGGCGACCGCTTCCGGGTCATCCTCCGCGAAAGCGCCCTCCGTGAAGGAGTGGGCGTGGAAGAAGAAGTCTCGTTCGAGGTGCGTCAGGTAGGTGCCGCAGGCGACGACCTCCAGCCCGACCTCGCGGGCCAGGGCGTAGCCGAGGCCGAGGGGGTAGGTGAAGTCCCCGAAGATGGCGACCTTGCGGTTCTCGAAGGTCTCGGGCGGTTCGAGGCGGGCGTACCAGGGGAGCTTCGCCGTGCGGGCCAGCTCGGCCCAGATCGTGCGTTGCACGGATCTGGGGTCGAGCTGGCAAAGCTCGCCGACGGCCCGCAGGGCCGCACCCGTCCCCGCTGCCCCGATCATCGGGGTCGTTACACGCGGGATGCCGTGCTCGTCCTGCAAGTAGAGCGTCGCTGATTCCCCGACCTCCCTGTAGAGGAGCAGGTTTGCCCACGCGCGGGTGAGGCGGCGCAGGTCCCGCGCGTCGGCCCCCAGCGGGACCCTGGCGTTGACCTCTATCCCGATCAGGTCGAGCAGACGCTCGATCTCGGCGTACTCGGCCGCGGCGCCGGGGGACAGGACTGGAGGCCCGAAGAGGTTGACCGTTGGGTAGGGGCTCCTGTCGGGTGGGTCCTGTCCCCGGACGCGGACCAGATCTTCCAGCGCGAGCTCCGCGCCTTCGGTCTCCTTCCTGCCGACCGCCTCCCAGGAGAAGGTCACGAGCTCGGGGTTCCTGGTTCCGGTCTCGGGCAGAGACGGGGTCTCCTCCCCCGAGAGCAACGAAGCCTCCGAGCGGGCCACGACAATGATCTCCGCCCTCGGGTGGCGCCTGAGGACCCCGGAGAGGTCGCGGGAGACGTTGCCCGGCGCCATGGAGTCGTCCGGCTGCTCGCGAAGCGGGCTTAGCGTGACCGGCGCGAGCTCTCCCGTTCGCTCGCGGGAACCGTAGAGCGTGGGGAAGTATGCCTCCCCCGGTAGCGCCCTGAACACGGTGTGCACGCCCCTTATGCTGGCTGCGGTGCGCAGGATTCCGTAACTCTGCGGTCCCTCGTAGACGCCGTGAACCAGCCTCACAAGCTCAGCGAGTCCAGGGTCTCTGCTCGCCTTAGGGTGCTCGCCAGAAGCTCCAGGATACGTCGTGCGCCACCGTACCCGTAGAGGCCCGCCCGTACGAAGTCCTGGGTGGAGCGGCACAGGTGGCCGCGGGCGACGAGCGGCAGGCGGAGGCCGGGGCTACAGACCACCAGGTCGGGTCTGGCCTCATCTATCCGGTTCGCCTGACCCCTGTGGTCTGGCGAGACGACCACGTCCACGTCGGGCCCCAGCGTCTGCAGCTCGGCTGCCAGGAACCTGCGGTCCAGCCGTGGCGCCCCGACCTCGAGCACCACCGCCCCGGCGTCGGCCAGAAAGCGGGCGAGCGGAACCTCGAAGCCGGTATCGCCGGCGAAGAAGATCCTCTTTCCCCTGATGCGGTTGCGCAGGGCCCCGAGTTCCTCCCACGCCGACCTCGCCCTCACGACCTCGCTGGTTCCGGCCCCGGCCGCCTCCGACACGTCCTGCACGAAGCGGGCCGTTCCGTCAACGCCCGTGGGCATGAGGGTTTTTACGACCGTGGCCCCGCGTCTCTCTGCAGCCGCGGCCGCTGTCGCCAGGTTCGGGTCCATCACGGCCACGACCGTGCCCTCCCCGAGCGGCGGAAGGTCGGCCACCCCGTCCGCCGGCACGGCCCCGGCAACCTCCACCCCGGCCCTCGACAGCTCGGCCGCAAGGCCCCGCGCGGCATCCGGTGAGGGGGTGCCGCCCATCAGCACCACGGGCCGGCTATCGCCCTGCTCGGGGGTGTCGCGGCCGAGGCCAAGAAGGCCTCCGAGCAGGCCGCCGCGCTTTGGCGCGGAGGTCTCCACCAGATCCGAGGTTCTACGCTTGGGGCAGAGCTCGATCAGGGCGGAAACCACCCTATCGTCCAGGTCGGTTGATAGGGTGCCGGGGATCTCGTGCGGGGCCTCAGGGTCGACCATCTGGACGGGCAGGTCCAGCTTGCGCGAGGCGAGCCTTGCCTCGAAGGTAGCGTCTACCCCGAGGGCCTCCGCCGTACGCGCCGCAACCAGCAGCACCAGGTTGACGTTGCGCATCCCAGCCACGCTCTCCACGATACGGGAGGCCAGAGATCCCTGCGGGGGTGGGTCCTCGGGATCGAGGATGGCGAAGACCACGTGTGGGTCGTGCCCGGCGGGGTAGAGGTTCGGCGATGACGCGGCCGTCAGGGACTGGACCAGGTGCGCTTCTGCCTGCGTGCCTGCGACCACCACGAGCGCGTCCCCAAGCCTTCGTGCCAGGTTACCGACGGCATGCAAAGGTGGGAGAACGTCCGGTATCCCCGACTCGTTGAGGATCGTCATTCAACGTTCCTATCTCGCGGAGGCCCGTTCTCGCGCCTCGTCCCCACAGAAGGTATTAGTTTAAGGCGTTGAGGGTGTCGAGCGCCAGTTCCATCATATTGTCCACCGCGCCCCGCAACTCTTCGTCGCTGATTCTGACCAACTCAGCCCCGATGGTGTCGGAGACGGTCAACAAACACCCGGCCCTCACGCCGTGCATCGCGGCAATGGTGAAGATTGCGGAGGCCTCCATCTCCACGGCGAGCACCCCGAGGTTGCCCCACACCCGCTCGGGGGCCTCGACCGGATCGTAGAACAGATCCGAGCTCACGATGGGGCCGACGAACGTTCTGCGCCCCGCGCCTTCGCCGGCGTGGTAGGCGGCGTGCACCACGTCGAAGTGGGCCGCAGGGGCGTAGGGGATGCCCCCGGTGAGCGAGGAGACCGTACCGTCGTTCGGCGTTGCCGAGGTCGCGACGATGAGGTCACCGAGCCTCAAATCCTCGCTGTACCCGCCGCAGGTTCCAACCCTGAGCAGGTTCTTCGCGCCGAGCTGAATGAGCTCCTCGGCCACTATAGATGCGCTGGGACACCCCATGCCCGTGGCCTGGACCGAGACCGGCTCCCCCTTGTAGGTGCCCGTGTACCCGAGCATCCCGCGTTCCTCCGTTACCAGCTTCGCGCCCTCGAAAAAGTTCTCGGCAATGTACTTCGCCCGCAGGGGATCCCCGGGCAAGAGAACGCTTTCCGCGAACTCCCCCGGCTCCGCGCGTACGTGGATAGGGCTCATTTGCTCCTCCCTCCGGTCGTCGCAAGCTATCAGCTAGTAGCTTTCAGCGTTCAGCTTCGTTAGCTGAACGCTGAAAGCCGACGGCTACCTTCACAAGCTACCCAGGATAGCAGGGGGACGCTCTACGGGCTCGTCGGAGAGCTCGAGCGCCTCGAGTACGAGGCGCCTCGCCCGCTCCGCCTCGTGTTCGCCGTAGAGGCGGGCGATGGGCTGGTCTTGCCTGACGTGGTCTCCGGCCCTTACGAGGACCTCTATACCGGCGCCAGGGTCTATCTCGTCGTCTTTCCTGGCGCGGCCAGCCCCGAGGGCCAGGGCCGCGCTGCCGATATCCGAGGCCGCGAAGCGGGCCACGTAGCCCTCCGCCGGGGCCTTTACTTCCCGTACCTCGGTTGAGACGGGGAGGTCTTCCAGGGCATCGACGTCGCCCCCCTGGGCCCCGACGAACTGGCGGAATTTCTCGTAGGCGGCGCCCGAGGTGAGGGCTTTCTCGACCACGGCCGCCGCGTCGGGGATGCCTTTTAGCTCGAGCAGGCGGGTGGCGACCTCGTTCACCTCGTCCGTTAGGTCCCCGGGGACCGGCTCGTTCTTGAGCAGGCTCACGCTCTCGCGGACTTCGAGGGCGTTGCCAACGGCGCTACCCAGGGGGTTGTCCATGTCCGTTATCAGGGCCGAGGCCTTTACGTTCAGGTCCTCGCTCAGGCGTACGAGGAGCCCTGCCAGTTCACGGGCCTCTTCTGTGGTCTTCATGAAGGCCCCCGAGCCCCGTTTCACGTCGTAGAGGAGGTGGCCCGCCCCCGTGGCGACCTTCTTGGAGACTATCGATGAGCCTATGAGCGGCAACGAATCAACCGTTCCAGTAGTGTCCCGGAGGGCATAGATCTCCTTGTCCGCCGGGGCGAGATCCCCGGCCTCGACTATTGCGAGCCCCACCTCTTCGACCTGCCGCGCGAAACGTTCTTCGGAGAGGTCGAAAGAGAAACCGGGGATGGACTCGAGCTTGTCGATGGTGCCGCCGGTGGTGCCGAGACCTCGACCCGAGAGCTTGGCCACGGGGGCACCGCAGGCGGCCACGATCGGGAGCGCCGTAAGGCTTACCTTGTCACCGACGCCTCCCGTCGAGTGCTTGTCCACGCACTCGGGGAAGGAGTAGGTCTGGCCCGACTCGGCCATCGCCCGGGTAAGCGCGAGCGTCTCCGCATAGTGCATGCCCCTGATAAAGATCGCCATCAGCAGCGAAGACATCTGGTAGTCGGGGATCTCCCCCGCCGTGTAGCCCTCCACCACGAGGCGGATGATATCTTCCGAGAGCTCCCCGCCGAACTTCTTGGTCTCGATGGCCTCGATCACCGCGTTTACGGATTGCATTCGGTCCCCCCTTTCGATCGCCCCTGTCACATTCTAACGGGTGCACGGGTCGGCAGGGTCTGCTACATGGTCGAGCTGAGATAATTCTCGGGACGAGTTGGCGCTTCGCGAAGCTACCCTACACGCGAGGCACCTTTGAATGCGACCGATCTGGTCGCCAGACTCCTCTACTTGCGCATCTTCGGGTCGAGGGCGTCGCGTAGGCCGTCCCCGAAGAGGGTGAAGCTGATCATGATGAGGCACAGGATAGCGGTCGGGAACCACAGGAGGTAAGGGTGGAACTGCAGGTACTCGGTGCCGTCGCTGATCAGGGACCCGAGCGAGGCCTCCGGGATCTGGATGCCGAGCCCGATGAAGCTGAGGAACGACTCGGCGAAGATGGCATCGGGTATGGTGAACATCACCGAGATTATTATGGGTCCGAGCGAGTTGGGTATGAGGTGCCGCCACACGAGCCTGAACTTTCCAGCCCCGAGCGAGCGCGAGGCGAGGGCGAACTCCTGGTCCTTTAGCTGCAACATCTTGCCGCGCACGATCCTGGCCATGTACGTCCAGCCGGTCAGCCCGATCGCGATGCTTATGGTGAGAATGCCGGGCTGGAAGATGACCATCGCGAGGATGGCGACGACCAGGTTGGGGATGCCGTTTAGGATCTCGATGATGCGCTGCATGACGCCGTCCACCCGGCCGCCCACGAAACCGGAGATCGCCCCGAAAGGGACGCCCACGAAGAGGTCGAGCGCCGCCGCGAGGAACGCGATGTAGAGCGAAACCCTGGTCCCAGCCCACACGCGCGTCCACATGTCCCTGCCGAAGTTGTCCGTGCCGAACCAGAATTCTCCCGACGGATCTACGTAGGTGCGGGTCATGTCCTGGGCGAAGGGCGAGTGCCCGGATAGTAGCGGACCGAGCAGGAAGGCCATGACGAACAGCAAGATTATGAGCGCCAGGCTCAACAGCGCCCCACGATTTTTCTTGAGCCGCGACCAGGAGTCCT
>DASUPX010000500.1:0-2619 GCA_036280905.1 Rubrobacter sp.
TCTATATCGCATGCGGTACAGGCGTGCATATAATGTGTCTGGTAACAGGAAAACAGGCGCCGTGAAGCTCGGTGGCCGGGAAAAGGAGGAAGCTATGACCGTACCGCAGGCATTGCCGTCGGAGACCGGGCACTGGTGGGCACTGGCCATACGAGGCGCCATCGCCATAATCTTCGGGCTGGCCGCGTTGCTCAGGCCGGACATCGCCCTAGAGGCTCTGATCCTGCTGTTCGGTGCCTACGCCCTGGTCGACGGAATATTCGCCATAGTGGGTGTGTTCGGGGGCACCCGCGGGGGCACGCCCCGCTGGCTGCTCCTCGTCGAGGGTATAGCGGGCATCCTGGCTGGCATCATAGCTTTCGTGCTCCCCGGGGTGACCGCGATCCTGTTCTTGTATCTCATCGCCGCCTGGGCCATTATCACGGGGATCTCAGAGATCGCGACCGCCATCAGGTTGCGTCAGGAGATCACGGGCGAGTGGGCCCTCATCATCGGTGGCGCGTTCTCCGTGCTCTTCGGGGTGATCCTGGCCGTGATCGGGCCGCTCGCGGGGTTGCTTTCGTTGATCTGGCTGATCGGCATCTACGCCATGGTGTTCGGCATCCTACTTCTCGTCACGGCTCTGCAGGTGCGTGGTAGGGACGCCGGCAGCGGGCCCGACAGGCCGAGCAGGGTGGTCTGAGCCAGCAGTCGGTACAACGAAGACGGCGAGACTAACGGCCGGCCGCCGGGCGGCCCGGGGGTAAGAGGTGGCTCGAAGAAGGCGCTCCGGGGTAGGAGCACGACCGGTGGCTGGCGGGCACGCCCCCACCCCGATCCGTATCTCCAGGCGTACCCGCACCGTGCTCGTCGCGCTCGGCCTCGTCGTCTTCGTCCTGATAATGTGGTACTCGCCGACGGTTCCCATCGTGCTGCTCGGTGGTTTCGCCGTGGCACTCGTACTCTCGTTCCCCGTGCGCTGGCTCTCCCACATCATGCCGCGGTGGTTGGCCATGCTCGTCACGTTTCTGGTGCTCGCCGGCGTGGCCCTCGTCGCCTTCCTCGTCCTGATTCCTATCCTGGTGATCCAGCTGGTCTCTTTCGTGCAGTCCGCGCCGGAGATAGTGAGGGGCGCGCGAACTACGCTCGAAAACCTGCTGCAGCCGCTCGCGGACTCGGGGGTGCTAAGGGGAACCCCTGACGAGTTCATCAAGGAGCTGGAAGGAGATCTGCTAGGCCTCGCCAGGTCGGTGGGCCGTAACATCCTCGGCGGGCTCCTCAGCTTCGTCTCGGGTACCGTAAGCCTGGTGCTCTCGCTCTTCGGGGTCCTCTTCGTCGCGGTCTACCTGCTCGCCAACGTGCGCAAGATCAAGGCCACCTATCTCATGGCAGTACCGAAGCGCTACAGGTACGATGCGGCCGAGCTCTGGGAGAGCGAGGGAACCTCACTCTCGCGCTACCTGAGCGGGCTGGGGCTCGACATGGTCATCCAGGGGGCCATATCCACCATAGGCCTCTTCTTGCTCGGGGTTCCCTACGCGCTCTTGCTAGGCACCTGGGTCGCGCTGACCGCGGTCATACCGTACCTGGGTGCCTGGCTGGGTGCCGTTCCGGCGGTCGTGGTCGCCCTCACCATCTCGCCCGGCAAGGCCGTGCTAACGGCGCTGCTCTACCTGATAATCCAGCAGATCGAGGGCAACGTGCTGCAGCCGAGGATACAGGGCCACGCGCTCAACATGCCCTCTATCCTGATCTTCCTCGGCGTGATCGCCGGCGCGGAGATCGCCGGCTTTCTGGGCATCCTGTTCGCCGTGCCGACCATGGCGGTCCTGAAGGTTCTCTTCGACTTCCTCCGCGTCCGCCTGACCACGGAAGAGGCGGGCCAGGCCCCCGCCCCAGCGGTTCAGCAGGCTAGAAAACCAGACACCTGAGACGCTGGCCCGGAGGGGCGTTCGCCCCGATATCTCTACCCCCCCATAGGGGCAGGTTTCAGACCAGCCCGAGGACCAACGGCCCGTCCTACGGCTTCATCACGAACCCGAAATCAGCCACCTGCTCGGCGGCTCGGGCCGCCCTGAGGAGCATCGGTTCCGTGAAGTGGTCCCCAACGAGTTGAACGCCGACGGGAAGGCCATCTGAGAGGCCTCCTGGGATGCTTATGGCGGGCACCCCGGCAAGGCTGGCTGGGACGGCGCAGATGTCCTGCAGGTACATGGCCAACGGGTCGTCGGTCTTGGCCCCGAGCTCGAAGGCAACGGAGGGGGAGGTCGGGGAGAGAAGCACGTCGTAGCGGGAGAAGGCCGTGCGGAAGTCCTCGATGATCCTGGTCCTAACCTTTTGCGCCTGGGCGTAGTAGGCGTCGTAATAGCCCGAGGAGAGGGCGTAGGTGCCGAGCATGATCCTGCGCTTCGCCTCTGCCCCGAAGCCTCTCTCGCGCGTCTTGCGGTACATCTCGTGCACGCCGTCAGCGGGAACCCTCAGCCCGTACCTGACCCCGTCGAAGCGGGCGAGGTTGGAGGAGACCTCGGCCGGCGCGATGATGTAGTAGGCCTCCAGCGCGTAGTAAGCGTGCGGAAGGTTCACCTCACCAACTTCGGCCCCGGCGTCTTCGAGACCATCGGCCACGGCGCCAACCACCTC
>DASUPX010000501.1:0-4645 GCA_036280905.1 Rubrobacter sp.
GGGTCGGACGCCCTGAGCTTCGACGATAGGCCGGAGGCGGTCTACGTCTACGTCAGGGTGGAGGATCTGGATGTGGGAGAGCTAGAGGCTAGGGCCGGACGGACAACCAGGGGCTCTCTCCTGGGCCGTCTGCTGGGCGACGGCGGGATCCGGGTTGTCAGCCGGAGCGACCAGCCGCTCGGCGTCTCCGGCGATGCTGTCTCCGGCGTGCTCAAGTTCGCCTTACTCCCCGACCATGGGGCTCGACTACCCTCGGGCAACTACACGGTTGAAGTCTATAATGGGGGTGGCACCTCGGATGAAGGGGTCCTGGCCAGAAAATACTTCGTGGTCGAGTACTAGCAGGGTTAGTAGATGCCAGCTTTTGGGATACAATGGATTGTGATCGAGGCGACGGCCCACAGGGCCGCGTAGGGAGGGAACGATAGAGCGCTTCACCGATACGGTCCTCAACCTGATGAGCCTGCTCCTCGTCGGGGTTGGAATCATCGTAACCGCCTCTTTCTTCGTCGGATCCCCGCCGCATGACGCCGAGGCCGAGGTTCCGCCGGCCGAGAAAGTAAGCTCGGCCACCAGGCAGCCCGAGGTTCCCGTAGCCGCGCAGAAGATCGACAAGGCTATAGAGCGCCAGCACGGGCAGGAGGAGCACCAGAAAGTTGCCCAGAAGCAGGTGGTCCAGCGGAAGGTCGTCCCGCGGGGTCCCGAGAACAAGACGCTGCGGATGACCATCCCCGAGTTGGCCCAGATACGCAACGACATCGTGCCCTACCGTGAGAGCGACGACAAGGAAGCCTTCCACGACCACGCCGCCGTTCACCTCAGGGGAACCGGACAGCCCTGGGACAAGCATGCCAACGTGTACATCGCCGGCCACAGGCTCGGCTTCCCGGGGACGGACAGCTGGCTTGCCTTCTGGGATCTCAACGCGCTCCGCAAGGGGGATATGATCTACCTGCGCGACGCGGACGGTAAACGGTACACCTACAGGGTGTTCAAGAAGTTCATCGTGGGGCCCAACGCGGTAAGGGTTACGAGGCCGTTGCCTGGCAGAAACATCGTCTCGCTACAGACGTGCACCTTGCCGGACTACTCGGAGCGCCTGATCGTCCAGGCCCAGAAGGTCTCGACGAAGTAGTGCCGGCTGCTCCGGAGCGGGGGTAGAGGTTGCTCCGGTTGCCAGTGCCCGGTCGCAAGCAGGACGACCCTGCCAAGAAGCGCGTGGAGACGCCACCTATGACCAAGGGCAACATGCAGGTTCGGGTGGTTACCCTTGCCGTGCTCGTCGCCCTGGTTTTCGTCGTCCTTGGCGCGAGGCTCTGGTACCTGCAGGTCCTCACGGGCCAGGACTACACCCTCGCCGCAAGGGCCACGCAGCACACCGACATCAAGATCCCCGCCCAGCGTGGCGTGATCTACGACCGAAACGGCGAGGTGCTCGCAAACAATGTGCCCGGGCTCAACCTGACCGTGATACCCAACGAGATCTCCCGCGACAAGGTGAAGGACCTGTGCGCGGCGGTCGGGGCCGAAACCGAGTCGGTGCTGGCCCGTTACGACGCTGCCATAGAGTCTGGAAGCCAGTACAGCCCGATCCTGGTTAAAGAGAACGCGAGCCGCGACGCCGTGACCTACGTGAGCGAACGGACCGGCGAGTTCAGGGGCGTCGCCGTGAACGACGACTGGGTGCGCAGCTACCCGGACGGCAGGCTCGCCGCCCACGTTCTGGGCTACACGGGAGCCGTTACCCAGGACGAGTTGAAGCAGCCGGTTTTCAAGGGTATGGACGCCGACTCCGTGGTCGGCAAGAGCGGGGTCGAACTGTCCTACGAGGAGGCGCTACGCGGCAAGGCGGGCAGGAGGACCTACAACGTCGACGCCCTCGGGCGCATAGTTCCCGAGGGGAGCAGGGTAGACTCCATGGGCCGGTTCGTGGACGAGGATGGGGATCCCATTGACGTCAACCCGAACCAGGAGTTACCCGACCACGTCACAGAGCCGGTGCCCGGCGACAACCTCACCCTGACCATAGATATGGGTCTCCAGAGGGTCGTGGAGGACGAGCTAGACGCCGCCCTGGAGCGAACCCGCAAGGCCGGCTACGAGGGAAGGGGCGGGGCCGTGGTCGCCATCAACCCCGAGAACGGTGAGGTTCTGGCGCTAACCAGCCGGCCGGACTTCGACCCTGAGCTCTTCGTCGGCGGCATCTCGGGCGACGAAGAGCTCGCCAGGTACAACTATCTGATGTCCGACAAGGCCAACTACCCCTTCACCGACCGCGCGGTCGTAGGGGGGCAGCCTGGCGCCTCGACGTTCAAGATATTTACCGGCATCGCCGGCATGGCCGCCGGGGTTATCGACGCGGGCACCATAGTGAACGACAACCGGGTCCTCAACAGCTCGGGGTGCTGGGTGCCTTCTAGCGTGTCTGTGAGCCCCTGCTACCGGTCGTGGCGACAGAACAGCCCCAACTACCAGTTCCTCGGCAACCACGGACCCCAGAACTTCTCCGAGGCCATCTCCGACTCCAACGACATCTTCTTCTACCAGGTCGCCGACTGGATCTGGAACGAGACCAAAGACAAGGACTGGCTCCCGCACTACTACGAGCGGTGGGGTTTTGGACAGCTCACCGGCATAGACCTGGGCGGCGAGACCGCCGGGCGTATCCCCACCGAACAGGGAGAAAAGGATCTCTACAAGGCGCTGCACGGTAGCGAAGAGGGCGCCTACTGGAGCGTTGGGGACTGGGTCAACCTCGCTATCGGCCAGGGGGATCTGCTCGTCTCGCCGATGCAGATGGCCGTGGCCTACTCGGCCCTCTACAACGGGGGGACGCTCGTAACCCCGCACGTGGGCAAGAGGATCACGAACCAGAACGGCAAGACGATCGAGGAGATCGACCCCAAGCCGAAGGGGCAGGTCGAGACCAACCAGTACCAGATAGATACCGTGATCGAAGGCCTCGAGGGCGTGACGGAGAAGAAGGGCACGGCGGAGCCGGTGTTCGTCGGATCGAAGCTTCCGACCGTCGGCAAGAGCGGCACGGGCGAGCTGCCGACGGGTGACTTCGTAAACTGGTTCGTCGGTTGGACAGAGAACCAGGAAGACAAACCACTGGTGGTGGTCACCATGATCGAGGGTGGCGGCGCGTTCGCGGAGGGCTCCGAGATGACGGCCGGTCCGGCCGTCCGCCATATCCTCGAGTCCTACTACGGCGTCGTGCAGTCCAGGAGGGACCCACACCCGACCGACACGCTGCCCATAGGGATGACGCCGAAGGAGGCCGAGAAGCTAGAAGCCGGGCAGGACAAGCGCGCGAAAGAACGGCGTCAGGACGAACGGTTGGGCGACCGCCGCGGTGTGGCAAGGTAGGGTGCGGCCGTGATCCCTATCCTGGTCTCCCTGCCCAGCCCCCCGTCTCCCGTGATGTTCGAGGCCGGGCCGTTCGCCTTGCGCTACTATGGGCTGTTCATCGCGATCGGTATAGTGGCCGCCACCTGGCTAACGGGCAGGGAGCTCGACCGAAAGGGCATGGACGGGACCCTGGCCCTCGACTCGCTCTTCTTTATCGTGCCCCTCGGCTTCGTGGGTGCCAGGGCCTACCACGTCGCTACCGACTACGAGCTGTACGCGGACGACCCCTTCCCCGGCGTGTTCGAGGTCTGGAACGGAGGTCTTGGCATATACGGGGGTGTGATCGGGGGCTTTATCGGGCTCTTGATCTTCGCCCGCATCAGGCACGTAAGCCCGTGGGCCCTCGCCGACGCTATGGCACCAGGGGTGGTTCTTGCCCAGGCTATCGGCCGCTGGGGAAACTACTTCAACCAGGAACTTTTCGGAAGGCCCTCGGATCTGCCGTGGGCAATCCGAATCGCGCCGGAGAACAGGCCGGTTGGCTTCGCTGACGCGGCCTCCTTCCACCCCACTTTCCTCTACGAGTCGATCTGGGACCTGATGGTCTGCCTGATCCTGCTCTGGGTCGCCCGCCGCTTTGCGGATAGCCTGAAGAACGGCGACATAGCCGTGCTCTACGTGAGCCTCTACTCCTTCGGGCGCTTTTTCGTGGAGTCGTTGCGCGTAGACCCCGCCTTCCTGATCGGCGGCACCATCCGCGGCAACCTGCTCGTGAGCAGTATCCTGGCCCTTGGCTTCGCCATGATCCTGCTCCTGAGGCACTCGGGTACCCGCAAGAGACGCAGAACCTAGAGCGGTTCCCAAAGAGGAAGACCTGGTCGTCGGTTGGAGGCATCAGGCCCCAGGCACACCTGGCTCCTGCAAAAGGCTGAAAGCTGACAGCTAATGGCCGACCGCTTTACTCCTTTTCGTAGGTCGCGTTGACCCTGGAGTACCAGTTGAGGACTTGCGAGCGCTTTTTCTGCAGCTCAGCGCTGCTCTGTTCGTCCGCGATATCGTGGCGCTCGCGTGGGTCTTCGGACAGATCGTAGACCTCGTCGGGTTGGTTGCCGAAGAAGTAGATGTATTTCTCGTCGCCCTTAACGCTTGCCAGGCACCGGTAATCGTCGAAGCAACTCATGAATACGGTACGGTCCTTGTCGGGTGGTGCGAGGAGGGATCTGCCCGGGTACTTGCCGCCCTCGATCTTGTAGCCGAGCAGGTCGAGGACCGTTGGAAAGATGTCGACCTG
>DASUPX010000502.1:0-12616 GCA_036280905.1 Rubrobacter sp.
GGGGCGGTGTTGCCCGGCCTTGCGCAGCACGAGGACTCTTTCCAGCAGCGTCTCGGCGAGGCGGTCGGGGCCAAGGAGCGGCTCGCGCGGGCGGCGACGGCGTTGCTTGGGGCTGAGGAGACCGTATTCGTCGACTCATCGACCACGGCCTACTACGCGGCGCGGCGCATGCTGGCCGGTGCCACGGGTTTTACCTGCCTCACCAACCTGATACCCGTCATGGACCTCTTTTCGACGGCGGATCCTTCGGGAGCCAGCATGGTCGGGCTCGGTGGCATCTTCAGACCATTGACGCTCTCCTTCGTCGGGCCTTGTGCCATACGCGCGGCCGAGTCCTACGTGGCAGACAGGGCCTTCTTCAGCGTCAAGGGGATCACGTCGGGGGGGCATCTCACGGAGCCAAACCCGCTGGAGGCCGAGGTCAAGCGGGCCATGATCCTTCGTTCCGAGGAGCCTGTGTTGTTGGTGGACGGGAGAAAGTTCGAGCGGCGGGGGGCGAGCGTGATCGCCCACGTCTCCGAGGTGTCGCTCGTGATAACCGCCGACGCCCAGGCCCGGCATGTAGAGCACCTCGAAGATCTTGGGGTGGAGGTGCGGAGCGTGTGAGGGGAGTAGGCCGAGGACCGGGGTAGCGTTGCGGCGGTTGTGGGCAGTCCTGGAGGGTATCAACGAGGGGGGAGGCTCTACCTAGATCATGGCAAGTTCGGAAGCAGACGTCAACGGACAGCACGACGACGGACATATCACAGCGCAGCAGTGGAAGTGGGGTGTACTGGCTGGCATGGCGTCCTATCTGGACGCCGGGTCCATAGTGGCGCTAGCCGCCGGGCTCGCGTTGTGGCAGGAATACCTCAACATGAGCAGCACGACCGTGGGGTTGCTCGCGGCCCTCGGTCCCAACGCCTTCGGGGCGGCCCTCGGGGCCCTCGTGGGTGGCAGGCTCGGCGACCTGTTCGGCCGCAAACGCATCTACCAGTACGACCTGCTCGTCTACGCTCTTGGCACGCTGCTCATAATCTTCTCGTTCAACCTGCCGATGCTCCTCGTAGGCACCTTCATAGTAGGCGTCGCGGTGGGTGCTGACGTGCCGACCTCGCTTGCGCTCATCGGCGAGTTCTCCCCGAGCAAAGGCCGCGGCAAGCTCATGGGTCTCAGCCAGGTGGCATGGAGCCTGGGTCCCGTGGTGGTATACTTGCTCGCGTTCGCGCTCTCCTCGTATGGGGTACTCGGCAACAGGATCGTCTTTGCCAGCCTGTTCGTGGTCGCGATAGTCACGTGGGCTCTCAGGCGTGGCATGGTCGAGTCGGCCATCTGGACAGCCGCGTCTGGCGCGGGCGAGGCGGAGAGTACGACCGCCCCTGAAGAGCAGCCCGAGGAGGCCGGTGTTCCGGCCGACCCGCTGGCCGCCAGCCGTCTGCGCGGGTTGCTCTCGGGTCCGACGATGGCCGCGATGGTCTTCACCGCGGTCGTTTACCTTTTCTGGAACCTTGCGGCCGGTACTTTCGGCGTCTTCCAGCCCTACATACTCAAGACCCTTGGGACGCAGAGCCAGGCGGTAAGCGTCGGCCTCTCGTGTGCGGGCTTCGTGCTCACGCTGCTCGCCACCGTCTTTATCTTTATGCCCTTCAGCGACCGGAGCGACCGCGCCCGCCGCACGATGTGGGCCATCGGGGCCGTATTGAACGTCGCCTCGGTCGCACAATTGCTCATCTTCCCCTTCAATACGGTGACGGCCGTCATGCTGGTCGTCCTCTTCGGCATCGGGGCTGGGATCGCTGGCGAAGCCTTCTACAAGACGTGGTCGCAGGAGTTGTTCCCAACCATGCTCAGGACCACGGCCCAGGGGCTCACGTTCAGCGTCGCCCGCATGCTTCTCGGCATCTGGAGCTTCTTCGTGCCCGTGCTCGCGAGCCTCAGCATCAGGCCGGTAGCCCTGATACTCATGATCTTCCTCTTCATCAGCGGCGTCGTCGGCTACCTGTTCATGCCGAGCACCACCGGCAAGTCCCTGGAGGAGATCGAGTCCGAGCGTAGCGGAGATCCAACTCGCGAGAGAGTCCCGGCATGACGGTGTCTTCGTCCTCGCTGGGGCCCGTGGGCCTCAAGTGCGAGTACCGCACCGATCCGTTGGGCATCGACGCGCTGGTGCCGAGGCTGAGTTGGGCCCTCGAGTCGGAGGAGAGGGGGCAGGTGCAGTCGGCCTACCGCATCCTGGTCGCGCGGGGCGAGGAGGACCTCGATTCCGAGGAGAACCTGCTCTGGGACAGCGGCAGGGTGGAGTCGGACCGCTCCGTTGGCATCGAGTACGGGGGAGAGGTACTACGGTCTGGCTCGCGCTGCGTGTGGAAGGTGCGTGTCTGGGACGGTGAGGATGAGCCGACGCCTTATGCGGAACCGGCCGTCTTCGAGATGGGGCTTCTAGAGAGGTCGGACTGGGAGGGGGCCTGGATCTCCCTCGGCGAAGACCCCGATGAGGATTTCGAGCCACCGTCAGGAGACGAATACGACGACCTCGCCAACGGCCTAGCCCCGAGCCCTTACCTGCGCCGGGAGTTTTCTCTAGGCGGTCCCGTCCGCCGGGCGCGGCTCTACGCTACGGCCCGAGGCCTCTACGAGGCCTCGATCAACGGCACGAGGGTGGGCGACGATGTGCTGGCCCCCGGCTGGACGGACTACGACAGGCGCATCCAGTACCAGACCTACGACGTCACGAGGCTGCTCACGGAGGGGCAGAACGTGCTCGGCGCCGTGCTGGGCGACGGATGGTACGCCGGGTTCCTCGGGTTCGACCCCAAGCAAAGGGGGGCGCTCTACGGTGCTCACCCGCAGCTTCTCGCCCAGCTCAAGGTCGAGTACGAGGATGGCACCACGGAGACCATCGCGACCGACCGCTCCTGGCGGTGCTCCACGGGCCCTATCCTCTACTCCGACCTCCTGATGGGAGAGTCCTACAGCGCCAGGGAGGAGATGCCAGGCTGGTCGGCCCCAGGCTTCGACGACGCGGCGTGGTACGGGGTAGATGCCGGGGAGCTGGGGGACGCCAACCTCGTCGCCCAGCCTGACGAGGGCGTAAAGGTCATGCAGGAGCTGGAGACACGGTCCGTTACCGAGCCGGAGAGTGGCCGCTACGTCTTCGACCTCGGCAAGAACATGGTCGGTTGGGTACGCCTCAGGGTCGAGGGGGAGGCCGGGACCGAAATCACCCTGCGCCATGCCGAGACCCTGAACCCGGACGGCACCATCTACACGACCAACCTCCGCTCTGCCAGGGCGACCGACCGCTACATCCTCAAAGGTGGGGGCGAAGAGATCTACGAGCCGCGCTTCACCTTCCATGGCTTCCGCTACGTCGAGGTTACGGGCTATCCCGGCGAGCCCCGGCCCGAGACCATAACAGGATGCGTCGTCCACTCGGCCACGCCATCTGCCGGCTCTTTCGAGTGTTCGAACGGGATGGTCAACGAGCTACAGGAGAACATCCTCTGGGGCCAGCGGGGCAACTTCCTTAGCGTTCCTACCGACTGCCCGCAGCGCGACGAGCGCCTCGGGTGGATGGGCGACGCACAGGTCTTCGTCCGCACAGCCTCCCTCAACATGGACGTGGCCGCCTTCTTCGAGAAGTGGATGGCCGACGTCGAGGATGCCCAGTCCCCCGAAGGCGCCTTCCCAGACGTGGCCCCCCTCTTGAAGGGTTCCGACCTCATAGACCTCAGGTGGGGGGCTCCAGCCTGGGGGGATGCCGGCGTTATCGTGCCGTGGACCATCTACAGGACCTACGAAGATACGCGGATCGTCGAGCGTCACTACGACGCCATGGCCCGCTGGATGGGGTACCTGCACGAGGCCAACCCCGACCTCATCCGCAGGAACCGGATGGGCAACAACTACGGCGACTGGCTCTCACCAAAAGGGGACCACACCCCCAAACATCTCCTCGCCACGGCCTACTGGGCCTACGACGCGGGGCTTATGGCCGAGATGGCCGAGGCCACCGGACGTGCCGAGGACGCGAAAGAGTACAGGGACCTGGGTGGGCGCATCAGCGCGGCCTTCAACGAGGCTTTCGTCTCCCCGGACGGAAGGATCGAGGGCGACACCCAGACGGGCTACCTGCTCGCCCTGCACATGAAGCTCCTACCGGAGGAGCTAAGGTCCGCGGCCGCGGGGCATCTCGTCGAGGCCATAGAGCGGGAGGGCTGGCACCTGTCCACGGGGTTCGCCGGCGTCGGCTACCTGTGTCCGGTCCTTACGGAGACGGGGCACACGGATGTCGCCTACCGCCTCCTGCTCAACGAGACCTACCCCTCGTGGGGTTACACCATAAAGAACGGGGCAACCACGATCTGGGAGCGCTGGGACGGCTGGACGGAGGAGAACGGCTTCCAGTCTCCGAACATGAATTCTTTCAACCACTACTCTCTTGGCTCGGTCGGCGAGTGGCTGTACCGCTACGTGGCCGGAATAGACCTCGGGTCGCCCGGCTACGGCCACATCGTTATAAGGCCGCATCCGGGCGGGGACCTCACGTTCGCCAGGGGCGAGTACGACGCGGTGCGGGGCAGGATCTCCAGCTCCTGGCGGATAGAGGACGACCTTTTCGTCCTCGAAGTGCTCGTCCCCCCCAACACCATGGCCACGGTACACGTGCCATCCACGGAAGGCGTCTCAGAGGGCGGCAGGCCCATGGAAGAGGCCAATGGTGTGGAGGTGCTGCGGGCCGGAGGGGGGGAGACCGTCGTCTCCGTCGGGTCCGGGCGATACGAGTTCTCGGGCGGGTTGGTGCGGGGGTGAGCGCGGCGTACCTGGCGGTCGACCTCGGCGCCGAGAGCGGTCGCGTCGTGCTCGGGCGCTTCGACGGCGAGAGGATGTCGGTGGAGGAGGTCCATCGCTTCCCGAACACGCCCGTCGGGCTGCCAGACGGGCTTCACTGGGACGTCCTGAAGATCTACTCCGAGATCAAAGAGGGGCTTGCGAAGGGGCTGCATGGCGGGGAGATAGAGGGTATCGGGGTCGATTCCTGGGGCGTGGACTTCGGGCTGCTGGACCGGGACGGGGCACTCGTCTCAAACCCCCACCATTACCGCGACGCGCGCACCGAGGGCATGATAGAGGAGGCCTTCGGGCTTATGCCGAAGGAGGATCTCTACAGCCTGACGGGCATCCAGTTCATCCCGCTCAACACCCTCTACCAGCTACTCGCCATGCGCGGGTCACCGCTCCTCGAGGCCGCGGACTCCCTGCTCCTGATCCCCGACCTGATGAACTACTGGCTGACCGGCGAGAAGGCCTGCGAATACACCAACGCCACGACGACCCAGCTCCTGGATCTCGAGAAAGGCGACTGGTCGCGGGACCTGCTCGAGAGGATGGGCCTCCCCACCAGCATGCTAACGCCCATCATCCAGCCCGCCACCGAGCTGGGATCCCCGCTGCCCGGTGTCGCCGAAGAGATCGGCGGGGGACCGCCCGTGTTCTCGGTCGCCTCCCACGACACGGCCTCGGCCGTAGTAGCGGTGCCGGCCGAGGGCCAGGACTTCGCCTACATCTCCAGCGGCACCTGGTCGCTCCTGGGGGTAGAGCTCTCCAGTCCGGTGGTGACCGGGGAAGCGCTGAAGGCCAACTTCACCAACGAGGGCGGGTTCGGGGGCAGGACGCGACTCCTGAAGAACCTCGCCGGCCTCTGGTTGTTGCAGGAGTGCCGCAGGCAATGGGCCAGGGAAGGACACGAGTACTCCTATGATGAGCTTGCCAGCCTCGCCGCGGACGCGCCGTCCGGCCCGCTCGTGGATCCCGACCATCCCGCTTTCCTGCCGCCGGGGGACATGGCCACGCGCATCAGGAGCTTCTGTGAGGAGACGGGGCAGGAGGTGCCGGAAGAGCCTGCCGCCGTGGCCCGGTGCGTCTTCGAGAGCCTGGCGCTCAAGTACAGGCACGCCATAGACGAGGCGGAGAAGCTGGGTGGCCGGGCCATCGGGAAGGTCAACGTGGTCGGTGGTGGCTCCCGGAACGAGCTGTTGTGCCAGCTAACCGCCGACGCCACCAGGCGGCCGGTGCTGGCGGGACCGGCCGAAGCAACGGCGCTGGGGAACCTCATGGTACAGGCCTACGCGCGCGGCCGCCTCTCCTCGCTGGAGGAGATAAGGGAGTCCGTGCGCCGCTCGGTGGAAGTGTGCGAGTATGAGCCGCAGGGTGTGGAAGGCGATTGGCAGGAGTCCTACGAGAAGCTAGGGGAGGTCGTCCGGGCCGCGCCGAGGTTGGACCTGGAAGGAGAGAGCGCTTGAGAGAGCCGGAAGGAACCAGCGCCGCAGCCGCCGAGGAGACCCCGGTGTTCAGGCTCGACGGGGTTACCAAGCGGTTCGGGGGCGTCGTCGCGGTTGAGGACGTCGCCTTCGAGTTGCGTCGCGGGGAGGTGCACGCCCTCGTCGGGGAGAACGGTGCTGGAAAGAGCACGCTCATGAAGATCGTGGACGGCCTCTATGGTCCGGACGAGGGGACCCTGGAGGTTGGCGGGGAGGCCGCCTCGTTCTCTTCGCCGCGCGACGCGGAGGCGTCGGGGATAGCCATGATCCCGCAGGAGCTCGACCTTTTTCCAGAGCTTTCGGTGGCGGAGAACCTCTTCGTCGGCCGCAGGAGGCCGCGGACCGGCTGGGGCGGCCTCGACTGGGAGACCATGCGGGGCGAGGCCCGCAAGAGGTTGGAGGCCCTCGGGGTCGGCCTCGACGTCACGTCGTCCGTCAAGGGGCTCTCCGTTGCTGAGCAGCAGATCGTGGCCATCGCGCGGGCGCTCGTGGGCGAGGCGCGGGCCGTGATCATGGACGAGCCGACCTCCTCCCTGACCGATCGTGAGGTCCGGCAGCTCTTCAGCATCATCGAGGACCTCGCCGCTGAGGGCGTCGGGGTCGTCTACATCTCCCATCGGATGGATGAGATCTTCGAGATCTCCGACCGAATTACCGTGCTGAGGGACGGCCATCACATAGAGACAGCCCCGGCCTCCGAGCTCGACGCCGAAGAGCTCGTCCGGCTCATGGTCGGCAGGCCCCTGCACGAGCTCTTCACCCGCAGCGAGAGCAGCCCGGGCGAGACGGCGCTGGAGGTGCGGGGTCTCTCCCGCGACGGGGAGTTCGAAGGGGTAGACCTCACGCTTCGCAGGGGGGAGATCGTTGGCCTCGCCGGGCTCGTCGGGGCCGGACGCACCGAGCTGGCCCAGTCCATCTTCGGGATCAGGCATCCCGACGCCGGAGAGATCTCCGTCGAAGGGGAGGAGGTCAGGATCCACTCTCCCCAGGCCGCCATGGAGAAGGGTATCTTCTACGTGCCAGAGGAGCGCCGCTCGCAGGGGCTCATCCTGCCGTTCTCCATCAAGAACAACATCACCCTCAGCATCCTGGACCGCATCTCCCGGCTCGGGTTCGTCTCCCGCGCCGAACGGGACATCGCCGACAAATTTATGGGGGAGCTCTCCATACGGGGGGCCGACGTCTCGGCGCCCGTGAGCCGGCTCTCCGGCGGCAACCAGCAGAAGGTCGTGGTCGCCAAGTCGCTAGCCCGCGAGCCAAACGTGCTGCTGCTCGACGAACCCACGCGGGGCGTCGACGTCGGGGCGAAGTCGGAGATCTACCGCCTCATGGACGACCTGGCCAGGGAGGGAAAGGCGATCCTGCTCATCTCTTCCGAGCTGGAGGAGGTCCTCTCCATGGCCGACCGCATTCTGGTGATGCGCGAGGGCCGCATCTCGGGCGAGTTCACGCGCGGGGAGGCGACGCAGGAGGGCGTTATGACCGCGGCAACCGGCGGCCCCGAGCGGGAGGTTTACGAGGATGAGTGAGGCAAGGACCGTGAACGCTGGGGGCGGGGAGGGGTTCCGCAGGGTCCTTGGCCGTCCTGAGGCACCGGCGCTCGCCTTCCTCATCCTGCTCGTGGTGGCCTTCTCGGTGTTGAGCGGCGAGTTCCTAAGCGTCTCCAACCTCGAGTCCATCCTGACCTCCGTCGCCGTGCTCGGGGTCATAGCCCTCGCGGTCAACCAGGTCGTGCTGGCCGGGGAGATAGATATCTCGACGGGCTCGATGCTTGGCCTGTGCGCTGTGGCCGGGGGAGCCGCGGCGCAGACGACCGGCGGGTTTCTGGTGCCGCTCGTGGCCGCCGTGGCCGTCGGGGCGCTATGTGGTGCCATCAACGGTACCCTGGTCACGCTGGGGCGCATCCCTTCCATTATCGTCACGCTCGGGATGCTGTACGCGTTGCGTGGTGTGATCCTGCTCGTAACGGGCGGGACCTGGATCACCGGGATCCCGAACGACTCAAGGTTTCTGGGCATGGGGAGCGTGCTCGGCCTGAGCGTGCCGGTTCTGGTCCTCTTCGGCCTCTTCGTTGTGATGGAGGTCGTGGGACGCCACACGACCTGGGGACGCGACGTCTATGCCGTCGGCGGCAACAGGAGGGCGGCCCGTTTCGCGGGGCTGCCCACGGACCGCGTCAGGTTCTCCACCTTCGTGCTCGTCGGCGTCTTCGTCGGCATCGCGTCCATGATCTACATGGGACGCGCCGGCTCGGTCCAGACCAACACGGGCACCGGCCTCGAGCTCCAGGTCATCGCCGCCGTCGTTATAGGTGGGACGAGCATCTCGGGAGGGCGCGGCTCGGCGCTCGCGGCGCTGACCGGCGCGGTCCTCATAGGCGTCATCCTGAACGGCCTCGTTCTGATCGGGGTGCCCGGCATCTGGCAGCAGGCCGTGCTCGGGGCCCTGATCCTGCTTGCCATAACAACAGACGTGGTGCGCAGGCGCCTCGTGGGAGACGCGGCGTGAGCGCGGCGACGGCGGCGCTCAGGCGGCTCAGGTTCTCCCGCGAGCTGGTCCTGCTCGGCGTCCTGATAGTGCTTGTCATCGTGATGAGCTTGCTCTCCCCGCTGTTCTTCACGTTGGGCAACCTGCTCAACACCTCACGCTACTTCGTCGAGGTCGGCCTCATGGCGCTCGGGATGACCCTGATCATCATCACGGGCGGCATAGACCTCTCGGTAGGCTCGAACCTGGCGCTGGTCTCCGTGGCCGTCGGCTTCACCTTCGCGGCCGGCCTCCCGCTGCCGCTCGCCATCCTGTTCGGTCTCGTGGTGGGGATGGCCGCCGGCTTCTTCAACAGCGTCTTTATCACGTTCCTGAACCTGCATCCCCTCGTGGTTACCCTGGGTACCTTCGCCCTCTTCCAGGGGCTTGCCTACGGCCTCACGGGGGCGCGGGCCGTCTCGGACTTTCCAGCCTGGTTCGCGTACTTCGGGCAGGCGTACCTGCTCGGCGCGGTGCCAGGCCAGCTGGTGATCTTTATCGTGGCCGTGGTCGTGGTCTGGGTCATCCTCTCGCGCACGAGCTTCGGGCGTTACGTCTACGCTATAGGCAACAACGAGGAGGCGGCCCGCTTCTCCGGCGTGCCCATCCGCAGGGTCAAGGTGGCCATCTACACCGGCATCGGGCTGCTGGTCGCCGTCGCTGCGGTGATCTACACCTCAAGGGTGTACACGGCAAGGGGCGACGTCGGGCTGGGGCTGGAGCTTGACGTGATCTCCGCCGTCGTGCTCGGCGGGGCGAGCATCTACGGCGGCTCGGGGACCATCGCCGGGACCGTGCTTGGCGTGGTGATCATCGCCATACTGCGCAACGGCCTGCTCCTGGCCGGGGTTCCTAGCACCTGGCAGCTCTTCATCCTCGGGGTCCTGCTGCTGGTGGCCGTATTCCTGAACGAGTTCTTCCGCAAGGGCGAGGAGTAGAGCATGCCAGGATAGGGCGGTTCACGGAGGGAGTGAAACCGGGGCAAGGCAACAGATGATTCTCCTGAAACCTGAGACCTGTAGCCTGAAGCCTCCATAGGGGAAGGAGTAGCGTGTCTGGCAGGACGAGGAAACAGAGGGCATTTTCGGTGATCTTGCTCGCGGTGCTGGTTGCGGCGGCCGCTTCGTGTGGGGTGGGGCAGCAACCGTCACAGGGCAACGGGGGTGGCGGTGGTGGGCCGTCCAAGATCTGCATGATGCCCAAGCTGGTTGGCATCCCCTACTTCAACGCCTCGGAGAAGGGGGCCAAAGAGGCGGCGAAAGAGCTAGACGTGGAGCTGGTCTACGACGGCCCGACGGAGGCCAAGGCCGCGCTCCAGTCGCAGATGATAGAGCAGTTCATCCAGCAGCAGTGCGGCGCCATCACGGTCGCGGCGAACGATCCGAACGCGCTGGCACCAGCCATGAAGAAGGCCGGCGACGCGGGAATCGCCACGGGCGCGTGGGACGCCGACGTGGCCCCCGACGCCAGAGACGTTTTCGTCAACCAGGCCACGTTCAAGGCCGTCGGCTACGACATGGTCGACGTCATGGCCAAGCAGACGGACGGCAAGGGAGAGTTCCTGGTCGTGACGGGCTCGCTGACCGCCCCGAACCAGGTCGCGTGGCTCAAAGAGATGCGCGCCCGCATGAAGGAGAAGTACCCTGGCATGTCCATAGCCGCCGTCGAGCCGGGTGAGGAAGACCTCCAGAAGGGTATCGACCTGACCAAGAACTACCTGAGGGCCAACCCGGACACGGCGGGCGTCTTCGGCATAACCTCCGTGGCCCTCCCCGGCGCCGCCGAGGCCGTGGAGCAGCTGGGCCGTGAGGGCGAGGTGCCCGTAACGGGCCTCTCCACCCCCAACGAGATGAAACCCTACCTCGACTCCGGCGCTGTGGAGGAGTTCGTCCTCTGGAACCCGGTCGACCTCGGCTACCTGGCCGTCTACGTGGCGGACGCCCAGATCAACGGTGACCTCCCCAAATCAGGCACCTTCGAGGCGGGACGCCTCGGGAAGGTAGAGATGATCTCCTCCGACGAAGTCCTGCTGGGACCGCCACTGATCTTCTCCAAGGAGAACATAGACGACTACGACTTCTAGCGTGGCCTAGGGAAAAGGCGAAACGACGGGAGAGGAAGGCAACAGGCATCAGCCGACAGGCAACGGGTAATCTTCCTGAAGCCTGATGCCTTCTTCTCGGGAGGAGAGCGATATTGAGCATGACGATCCGGCAGGACTATGAGGACCTCACGCGGAGGCTTGAGGAGAGAGGTGTTGACCTCGCATCCATCGAGGATCGGCTGCGGGCCCAGAGGCTGGAGACGCCTTCGTGGGGCTACGGCGACACGGGCACGCGTTTCGCTGTCTTTCCGCAGAGGGGTGTGCCCCGCGACCCGTTCGAGAAGATGGCCGACGCGGCCCAGGTGCACGGCCTCACCGGCGTGTGCCCATCGGTTGCGATCCACATCCCGTGGGACAGGGTCGACGACTACGGCAAGCTGAAAGAGCACGCCGAATCCCTTGGCCTGCGCCTCGGGGCGGTCAACCCCAACGTGTTCCAGGATCCCGAGTACAAGCTCGGCAGCGTCTGCAACCCGGACCCGGCCGTGCGCAGGAAAGCCACGGACCAGCTGCTCGAGTGCGTTGCTGTCGCGGGCGAGACGGGCTCAGACGTGCTCTCCCTATGGTTCGCCGACGGCACGAACTACGCGGGCCAGGACTCCTTCACAGAGCGTCGCCACAGGATGGTGGGATGCCTGGAGGAGGTCTACGAGGCCATGCCCGGGGACATGCGGATGCTCCTCGAGTACAAGCCTTTCGAGCCAGCCTTCTACCACACCGATCTCGCCGACTGGGGCGCGGCCCTGACCGTCAGCCAGAGGCTGGGCGAGAGGGCGGAGGTTCTCGTGGACCTCGGGCATCACGCCAAGGAGGTGAACATCGAGTACGTGGTGGCGTCGTTGCTCGACGAGGGACGCCTTGGCGGGTTCCATTTCAACAACAGGAAGTACGCCGACGACGATCTCATCGTGGGAAGCGTCAACCCGTTCGAGTTGTTCCTGATCTACGTCGAGCTGGTCGCGGCCGAAGAGCGCTCGCAGACCCGCATAGACTACATGATCGACCAGACCCACAACATCGAGCCCAAGATAGAGGCCATGCTCCTCTCGGTCATGAACCTGCAGGAGGCCTACGCGAAGGCGCTGCTGGTAGACCGCCCGGCGCTCACCGAGGCGCGCCACTCCGGCAACGTGCTTGGCGCCCACCGCATCCTCCTCGACGCCTACGCCACCGACGTACGTCCCCTGTGCGCCACCGTCCGAGAGTCCCTCGGCGGCGCGGCAGACCCGATCTCCGCCTTCAAGGCCAGCGGCTACGCCGAAAGGATGGCCGAGGAACGAGGCGAAGGCGCGGGAGCAGGATGGAACTAAAGCTGTCAGCTCTTAGAGCTATCAGCTATTAGCTGTCAGCCATCAGCCACGCCGTGGATGGAGGAAGCGTGTTGAGCTTCTGGAAGTCACGATGGAAACCAAGCACCTCGGGAGCGTTTGGGCATGAAGATCGAAGAACAAAAAGCTGATAGCTGAAGGCTGACAGCTGACAGCGCCGACCAAAGGGAGGCCAAAAATGGACACGACTACTCCGGGAACGACAGACAACCTGTGGAACGCGCGAGAGGCAGAGGGCCTCTCCGACCTCGAGGCGCTTGCCTACCGGTCCAATTTGCTGGGGAGGGACAGGGCCGTCGCCAACTACGGTGGAGGTAATACCTCGACCAAATCCAGGGCGAAGGACCACGCGGGGAGGG
>DASUPX010000503.1:0-10681 GCA_036280905.1 Rubrobacter sp.
CGCGGCCCTCGCCCTTGGCGTCACGGAGAGGGTGACCAGCCCGACCTACCAGCTCGCCCGCGGCTACGAGGGGCTGGTTGACGGACGTCGTGTGGTCGTAAACCACATGGACCTGTACCGGCTGGAGGGGATCGAAGACCGTGACGCGCTCGAACTCGACGACTACCTGGATCCGGAGGCAGTAACCTTTATCGAATGGGCCGAGCCCGCACTCGACGCCATCGATGACCCCTCGCTGGTTCGCATCTCACACGAGACCCCGACCACGCGCGGGGTAAGCCTGGATGGGCCCATCGAGGAGCGCCTGTCATCGTGCTGATCCTCGCCCTCGACGCCTCGACGCCGGTGACCACCGTGGCCCTGGGCCGTGGCGACCTCCACGGCGGCGCCAGCGCCCGTGAGGTCCTCGCCGAGGTCTCCACCAGGGGCCGCGGCGCCTCCGAAACGCTGCTCCCCGCCGTGCAGACCGCGCTGGACCTCTGCGGGGAGGAACTCCACTCCGTGGACCTCGTGCTCGCCGGGGTCGGACCGGGAACGTTCACGGGCATCCGCATAGCGGCGGCCACGGCCCGCGCGCTCTCGGTGGGCTCGGGCATCGCCCTCGCCAGAAACTCCACCCTGGACGCCCTCGCCGTCCCCGCGCTCTCGTGCTGCCCAGACGTGCTAGCGCTGCTCGATGCCAGAAGGGGGCAGGTTTTCGCCCGCAGGTTCTCCGGGACGGGGCCGACGACCGGCATCCGCTGCGCGGGGCCTGAAGAGCTTTCGGTGGGCGGAGAGCCTCTCCTCGTTGGCGACGGGGCCGTGCGTTATCGTGAGGTTCTCGCCGGGCTCGGACACATACCGCCAGACGGCTCGCCGCTCCACCGGGTCTCCGCGGCCGGGCACGTCCTGTCCGCCGATCTCACCCCCGTAGGCCCCGAAGAGCTGGTGCCGATCTACGTGCGCGAGCCGGACGCCGAGGTGAGGAGGGATCTCAACCCCTGGAGCCGTCCTTGAGCGGGCCGCACCTGCGCAGGATGGGGGAGGGCGACCTCTCTTCCGTGATGGAGATAGACGCCCTGTGCTTGCCCCGGCCTTGGAGTGCGGCGATCTGGCGCGGGGAACTTACCAGCCCCTACGGCCTCTACCTGGTGATCGAAGACAACGGCGAGGTCTCGGGACATATCGGGGTGCGCCACGTCCTCGGTGAGCTCCACATTACCACTATCGCCGTCAGACCCGAACACCGCCGCCGCGGGCACGCGAGGGCCCTGATCGGCGCCGCGCTCGCCGCCTACCCCAGGGCCACCCACGTGCATCTCGAAGTGCGACCGACCAACGAAGGTGCGATCTCCCTCTACGAGTCGCTTGGCTTCGAGGCGACGGGCAGCAGACCGCGCTACTACGGCGACGAAGATGCGTTGCTTATGACCCTGAACCTGAACCAGGACCGTCACTAGAGCGCCGGCGCTCCTCGCGCCTCCTGCGGGCTTCCTCCCTTCGGCGCTGCAACGCCTCAGGCGGCTCGTAAGGCTTCAACAGCAACAGCGCCGGGATCACGCAGGCCAGAAAAGAGACGAATAATCCACCCGCGATCACGGGGTCCGTGGGGCTCCTGGCGATGTAGATCACGAAGATCGTGAGCATCACAAGCGCGATGGCCGCGAACAGCAATGAGAACGTACGCATGGAAAGAGTATAGACCGCCACCCTGACAAGGGACCGCAAGCGTGATCGTCCCCTGGCATACCTGGTCCGGTGTGCACACGCGAAAAAGCCCAGTCGGGGGAGGATGGGGAGAACCGACCGGGCTTGTGGACCCCGTTCTACCCGGGGTAGGACGACGGCCCTTGCAGCCAGTGTAGTCGAGGTCAGGTGTCTTCCACACCCCCAGATACTGTGTCCCCCCAACCCTCGTTCATGCGGTCGAACGGCCCATCAAGGCAAGTCTTTCGCGCTTTTCTCCAGAAGTATCGGCGGTTCGTTCACATTTTCTGCTGTATCTGCGCTACGAATGGTGCAAAATACCCACCAAGACGTTGCAGCGGCTTGCGTGAGGGGGTGAATCGAATATGACCCGCAGGTGCTGGTAGCGCGTGACTGGAAAACGTAGAGGACGCGTCGGGTTGTGCATAAGATGTAGCCCCGCGAGATTCTTTGTTCTACAATGCTCGGGATGGTACGAGCGCCAAAGATCGTCTTCCTGGTGGTGATCCACCGTTAACACTTCGGGTGCGCCCCGCAAGCGCCCCGAGCTTGCCCGTGCCTACGTGGTGGGTACGATCTTCCTCGCCGTTGCCGCCATTTCGCTCTGGACCTTCTTCGCCGGGCTCTCCCTGACCCACGCGACGCTGCTGGTAGGGATCGCGCTCGGGGTCGTGAGCGCCGGGGCACGCTTCATGCCCATTGGCTTTGGGGTGGGGCGGGCTTCCTTCGACGCGGGCGGCGTGCCGATCTTCGCCGCGCTGGTTCTGGGTGGTCCTGCCTGCGCACTCCTGGCCGCCGTGCCCTCGGCCGTACACCGAGATCCCACCCGCACGGGCTTCATGGCGGCGACCCACGTCCTGCAGGTCGTGGCCGGCGCGCTCGCCTTCGCCCTGTTCTACCCCCAACCGCTGCTCCTGGATCCGGAGTTCTCGCCTGCGTTCGTCCTCGCAACCGTTGTGGCCGGGCTGGTGTTTTTCGGTCTTGACGCCCTGATCGGTCCGATGCTGATGCGCCTGAAGTACGGGCTCTCGGTGCGCGAGATCCTGGACGATCTCGTGGCACCGGCCCTTCCCTCCGACGCCC
This sequence comes from Rubrobacter sp., assembly GCA_036280905.1. Taxonomy (GTDB): domain Bacteria; phylum Actinomycetota; class Rubrobacteria; order Rubrobacterales; family Rubrobacteraceae; genus Rubrobacter_D. The sequence goes on from DASUPX010000503.1 coordinate 2,770, forward strand.
TCGCGATCGTGACGGTGCTCGCGACCTCGCTCGGGGCGGCCTCCTTCGGGCCGACGGCCGCGGTCTCGCTTCTCTCAGGCACCGCCCTCTCTTTGGGGACCGTCAACCTCGTCAGGGAGAATCGCAAGAAGGTTATGCGGCTGACCTCCGAGAACGAGGCGCTGAAGGAGGCCGTGCGCGACTCCACCCTGGAGATCGCATCACGCCTGGTCGGTAGGCTGGGCCAGCGTGACGGGTATGCCGCGAAGCACGCCGCCGCCTCCGCCGTCTACGCCGCGGACATCGCCAGGGAGAGCGGCCTCGACGAGGGACGCTGTCGGGAGGTACGTCTTGCCGCGCTCCTTATGGACGTGGGGCTCCTCTGGGTGCCCGACGACGTGCTCCTGGTCCCGGAGAGGCGACTGAACTCGCTGGGCAGGACGCACCTGGAAGAGCATCCCGTCGCGGGCGAGGAGATCCTCTCCGACCTTCCCGGCCTCGGGGACGCGGCGCGCTGGGTCCGTTGGCACCACGAGAGGGCCGACGGCACCGGCTACCCGGACAGGCTCAAGAGCGCATGGACCCCCCAGGAGGCCAAGATCCTGGCCGTCGCCTCCCTGTACGCCTCGCTCGTCCTCGATGGTCCTGGCGCACCGGCGCTTGGCCCCGAGGAAGCCCGAAGGGCCCTCGTTACCGAGATGGGTAAGGCCGTGGATGAGGACGTCGCGAAGATACTGCTTCGTCTGCTAGTCACCGAGCAAGACTCCTACGCCTCCGCCTCGGACGAACGCTTCGCCTTCGAGGGCGTGACGGGCGTAGACGGCAGGGGCGGCGTCTTCACGAAGGACCCGCTCTTCCGGGGGCAGCCCACCCCTTCTTGAAGTAGCCTTCCGCTCTCAGCGGTCAGCCATCAATTCTTTGGCTGAAGGCCGAGTGCTATAAATGGACCGTGATCCTGGCGATAGAGACTTCATGTGATGACACCTGCGCGGCGGTGGTCGAGACCGACGGGCGCCGGGCGCTCTCCAACGTGGTCCACACCCAGACCGAGCATGAGCGATACGGCGGCGTCGTACCCGAGGTCGCCTCCCGCGCCCATCTCGAGCGCCTCGACGGTGTGGTGGAGAAGGCGCTCTCTGAGGCCCACGTGTCGTTGGAAGCGATCGGTAGCGTAGCGGTTACGACGCGGCCCGGTTTGATCGGGGCCCTCCTGGTTGGCGTGGCCGCGGCGAAGGGCCTGGCCTTCGCCCGCAGGTTGCCCCTCGTTCCCGTGAACCACCTGGAGGGACACGTCGCCGCTGCCTACCTGGCCGACCCGACACTTGAGCCGCCGTTTGTGGCCCTGATCGCCTCCGGCGGGCATACGGCACTCTATGCGGTGGACGAGAACCGCGAGATGACCCTCCTTGGCGAGACCCTCGACGACGCCGCGGGCGAGGCCCTAGACAAAGGCGCGAGGATGCTTGGCCTCGGCTTCCCGGGAGGACCAGCGATCTCCCGCGCCGCCCGCGATGGCGACAGCGACCGCTACGAGTTCCCCGTCGGCCTCAAAGACAAGAAGAACCTGGACTTTAGCTTCTCGGGCCTGAAAACCAGCCTTCTCTACAAGCTGAAGGCCATGGACCAGGAAAGGGTGACCGAGGAACTACCTCACCTGGCCGCCGGCTACGAGGCCGCCGTGGTCGAGGCTCTCTCCCGCAAACTGCTCCGCGCCGTTGACCTCCACCACGCCCCAACCGCCGTAGTGGCGGGCGGGGTCGCGGCCAACGCGTCCCTGCGCCGGACCCTCGAGCGGGAATGCGCCAGGATGGGTACCGGACTCGTCATCCCCCCGCCCACCCTGTGCACGGATAACGCCGCCATGATCGGGGCCGCAGCCCCATACTCGACCCCCATCGCCTACCCGGGCTACCTCTCGCTCAACGCCCGTAGCGTGTAGGAACGATCCGGCTACGACGGATCGTTAGAGTGTACCGTTCGGGTGCGTGCAGGTTACGTAGTTGGATACGATACGTCGGCCCTACACCTATTCGCGGAGCGACCCGAATACCCGGTCTCGCTCCTCGCCGGTCAGGACGGTGCTCTTCGCGCACTCGATGCAGGTCGCATGCAGGTTCTCGGGATGCTCTTTGAGGTAGAGGAAAACGACCTTCTTCGGGACGCGGTAGAGGATGTGCTCGGTGGAAGCGTCACAACGCTCGCAGGGGCGCTCCTCGCGACCCAGTTCCCTGGGCAGCCGGCTAAGGCTCGGTATGCGGTCGGTGCGGAATATGCTCACGTTTGAATTGTAACCTTCTCAGGCATATACTCTGCGTCGGCACTCCTGACTAGAGAGTGCCAGGCAGTTGAAATCGCGTCCTAGTTTATCAGAGGAGGCAGAGAGTGGCGCACAAAGAGCTAAGGTTCAATTCCGAGGCGCGTCGCGCGTTGGAGGCGGGCGTAAACAAGCTCGCTGACGCGGTCAAGATCACGCTAGGTCCCAAGGGCCAGTACGTGGTGCTCGACAAGAAGTTCGGTTCGCCGACCATTACCAACGACGGCGTAACCATTGCCAGGGAGATCGAGCTCGAGGACATCTTCGAGAACCAGGGCGCGCAGCTCGTCAAGGAGGTCGCGACCAAGACCAACGACGTCGCGGGTGACGGGACGACCACGGCGACGGTTCTGGCCCAGATCATCGTCCGCGAGGGCCTCAAGAACGTGGCCGCCGGCGCCAACCCGGTCATCCTGAGGGCTGGCGTGGACAAGGCTGTCGCCAGGGCGGTCGAGGCCATCAAGGGCCAGTCCACCGAGATAAGTGGCAAGGAAGAGATCGCCCGCGTGGGTGCCATCTCGGCCCGTTCGGAGGAGGTCGGCAACGTTATTGCTGACGCTATCGACAAGGTTGGCAAGGACGGCGTGGTCAACGTCGAGGAGTCGCAGACCTTCGGCATGGACCTCGAGTTCACCGAGGGCATGCAGTTCGACAAGGGTTACCTGAGCCCGTACTTCGTTACGGACCAGGAGAGGATGGAGGCGGTTCTCGACGACCCGTACATCCTCATCGCCAACCAGAAGATCGGCAACGTCCAGGACGTGCTGCCGCTTCTGAACCAGGTCATGCAGTCCAACCGTCCGCTCCTCATTCTCTCCGAGGACGTTGAGGGCGAGGCGCTTGCCACCCTGATCGTCAACAAGCTGCGCGGCACGTTCAACGCGGCTGCGGTCAAGGCCCCCGGCTTCGGAGACCGCAGGAAGAGGATGCTCGAGGACATAGCCATCCTCACCGGCGGCGAGGTCATCACCGAGGAGCTCGGTCTCAAGCTCGAGAACACCCAGCTCAACCAGCTCGGTAGGGCCCGCAAGGTCGTTATCACCAAGGACGAGACCACCATCGTCGACGGTGCCGGCGATACCGAGAAGATCACGGGCAGGATCAACCAGATCCGCTCCGAGATCGAGTCGACCGACTCGGACTTCGACCGCGAGAAGCTGCAGGAGCGGCTCGCGAAGCTGGCCGGTGGCGTGGCTGTCATCAAGGTTGGCGCCGCGACCGAGACGGAGCTCAAGGAGAAGAAGCACCGTGTCGAGGACGCGCTCTCCGCGACCAGGGCCGCCCTGGAAGAGGGCATCGTTCCTGGCGGTGGCGTGGCCTTCCTGCACGCTCAGCAGCCGGTTGCCGACCTGGTCGAGACCCTCGACGGCGACGAGCGTACCGGCGCCAGGATCATCCACCGCGCGCTGGAGGAGCCGATCCGCCAGATCGCGCGCAACGCCGGGGCCGACGGCTCTATCGTTGTGGACAAGGTTCGCTCCGAGACCGGCAACGTTGGCTTCAACGCCCTCAAGGGTGTGTACGAGGACCTGGTGTCGGCCGGCGTGACCGACCCGACGATGGTCTCGCGGAGCGCCCTTCAGAACGCGGCCTCCATCGGCAGCCTCATCGTGACCACGGACGTTATCGTGGCCGAGCCCGAGGAGGAAGCCCCCGCCATGCCAGCCGGCGGTATGGGCGGCATGATGTAAGAAGCTCTACCTTCTAGAGCTTCCAGAGGCGGCGTCCCGAGAGGGGCGCCGCTTCTCTATGTCCCCACACCCCGGGTTGCGCGTCGTGGGGCGCGCAACGCATAATGGGTCGCTTGCAAGGGTCAGCATCGTTTTGTAGCTGGGTGTGAGGGAGGAGCCTTTTGTACTGTCCTAACTGCGGTGCCGAAAACAGCGAGGACGCGACCTACTGCGCGAATTGTGGCCACGAACTGCGGAGGACCGAGACGCCGGGGATGGACGTACCCCCCCAGCAGCCTCCTCCGCCTCCCCAGCCAGGGGCGCAGCCCTCATACGCCCCCCAGTCATCACAGGCCGAGGTGCCGAACTACCTGGTCCAGGCGATCCTCACCACCGTCTTCTGTTGCCTTCCGCTTGGGATCGTTTCAATCGTCTACGCGGCCCAGGTAAACGGCAAGGTTGCGGCGGGTGACCATGCCGGCGCCCTGGAATCCTCCCGCAACGCCAAGAGGTGGGCCTGGATCTCCTTCGGCACGGGCATCGTCCTGATCGTCGGATACCTGATCCTCCTCCTCGTTGGCGTCATCGCCCAGAGCTAGACCAGGGGTTACGTGGACCACATCCGTCGGGAGAGGCTGATCGCCACCGCGGTGGTGGCGCTGGCTGCAGGTAGTGTTGGCGTCGTCTACCTGCTGGATCCCAGTACCTCGGACCTATATCCGCCCTGCCCGTTTCTGGCGCTGACCGGCCTCTACTGCCCGGGGTGTGGAACGCTCCGGGCCCTGCACCAGCTTGCCCTCGGATACCCGGTTGCGGCGTTGGATCTCAACCCGTTGATGGTGCTCCTGCTGCCGTTCGTCGCTTACTTCCTCGTCTCGCACGCCATGCTCGCTGTAACGGGGCGGCCTTTGAGGAGGTTCTTCGTGAGGCCAGGGCTCATCTGGGCGCTTCTCGGGGTCGTCCTCCTCTTCGGGGTACTCAGGAACGTTCCCGCCTACCCCCTCGTCTTGCTCGCTCCATAAGTAACTGCCGGGGACCTTCCGAGGTCATCGCTTACTGTAACCTTGCCGGTTTCGCGAGGGTCGTAGAGGGTATATATTGCGGCTAGCGGTCACCGACAAACAGGGAGCGGGGTGAGAGAGAATAAGCAGGGGGCTGATCATACTGGTGGTCGTGCTGGTTTTGATCCTTCTGTTCGTGCTCGCGTTGCCGTTCGTTACCTGAGAGAAGGGTTTATAACGAGGGAGGTGAGAACGTGCGGGGAGGACTCATACCAATACTTGTGGTAATCGTCTTGATTCTCGTGATCCTGTTGCTGCTGTCGCGGCTCCTCTAACGTAAGAACCGCCATCCGGCGGATCTTTGTCGTTGAGGATGGGCCTTTGGGAGGTAGATGAATGAGCACCAATAATCTGGTCTTTATTATAGTGGTGGTCATCATCGCGATAGTGATACTGGGGCTCCTGGGGTTCAGTCCGATGCTGTAGTACTCATCCTGCTTGACCACGCCGGAGGTCGCGGTGTAGCATAGCCCCATTGCGACGTCTGGTAGAAAAACGGAACAGGGCCCACGGGGATAGGTCTCCGTGGGTCCTGTTTTGTCTGCCTGGAACAACAGGAAAGGAACTTCAGCACTAACATGGATATCGAGATAGGTAGGGGCAAGACCGCCCGCCGGGCCTACGGGCTCGACGAAATCGCCATAGTACCGAGCCGCAGGACCCGCGACCCGGAAGACGTTGACATCTCCTGGTCTCTGGGCAACCTGAACCTGGACCTGCCGTGCCTGGCCAGCGCCCTTGACGCGGCCGTGGACCCCACCACGGCCGGCGCCATCGGCTCCCTCGGCGGGCTGGCCGTGCTCAACCTGGAGGGTCTACAGACCCGTTACGAGGACCCAGGTCCCGTCTTCGAGGAGATAGCCAGCCTGCCCGAGCACAAGGCGACCAGGATCATGCAGGACATCTACGCCGAGCCGATCAAGGAAGAGCTGATCTTCCGCCGCGTGCAGGAGATAAAGGATAAGGGCGTGATAGCGGCGGCCTCGCTCACCCCGCAGCGCGTTGAACGCTACCACAGGGCCGCCCTGGAGGCTGGCCTTGACGTGCTGGTCATCCAGGGCACGGTAGTCTCAGCCGAGCACGTATCCAGGACCGTGGAGCCTCTGAACCTCATGGAGTTCGTGCCATCCCTGAACGTGCCCGTCATCGTGGGCGGCTGCGCGAGCTACTCCACGGCACTTCACCTGATGCGCACCGGCGCGGTCGGCGTGCTGGTCGGTGTCGGACCGGGTCGCATCTGCACCACGCGGGGCGTGATTGGGGTGGGCGTGCCCCAGGCGACAGCCGTCTCGGACGCCGCGGCCGCCCGCATGCGCCACTACCTGGAGACCGGCGAGTACGTCAACGTCATAGCCGACGGCGGCATGCGGACGGGGGGCGAGATCGCCAAGGCCATAACCTGCGGCGCCGACGCCGTGATGCTCGGCAGCGCCTTCGCCCGGGCCGAGGAAGCCCCCGGACGCGGCTACTCCTGGGGTATGGCCACCTTCCACCCCACCCTCCCCCGGGGCACCCGCATCAGCACCAGGACCACGGGGAGCCTCGAAGAGATACTCGTCGGCCCGGCCCGCGAGAACGACGGCACCCTCAACCTCATGGGTGCCCTCAGGACCAGCATGGCAACCACCGGCTACCAGAACATAAAGGAGTTCCAGAAGGCCGAGGTCATGTTCGCCCCCTCGCTCGCCACGGAAGGCAAGACCGAGCAGCGCTCCCAGGGCGTCGGGATGGGCAAGTAGCTTGATCCTGGTCCTCGATTTCGGCGGGCAGTACTCGCAGCTCATAGCGCGCCGCGTCCGTGAGTGCCGGGTGTTCTCGGAGATGGTCCCCTACGACATCCCCGTGGATGAGATAAAGAGCCGCAATCCCGAGGGGATCATCCTCTCCGGCGGCCCCAACTCCGTCTACGAGGACGGCGCCCCGCGGGTCGACCCCGACCTCTTCGGGCTCGGCATACCGATGCTCGGCATCTGTTACGGGATGCAGCTTATGGCCCTGCTCGAGGGTGGGGAGGTTGGGGCCGTCCAGATCCGGGAGTACGGTCGTTCTGACTTGCTGGTCAAGAGCCACGATGGCCTCTTCGCCGACACCCCGGACGAGCAGAAAGCCTGGACGAGCCACGGCGACGCCGTCCTCTCAGTTCCCGAGGGCTTCGAGGTTACGGCCGAGACCCCCTCGGTGCCCATCATCGCCTTCGAGAACGTCGAAGACGGGCGCTACGGGGTGCAGTTCCATCCGGAGGTCAGGCACACGGAGTACGGGATGGAGATCCTCAAGAACTTTCTGTACGAGGGGTGCGGCTGCAAGCCGGACTGGACGCCGGTCAACATCATCACCGACGCCGTGGATAGGATAAGGGAGCAGGTGGGGAACGCGAAGGCTGTCTGCGGCCTCTCCGGCGGGGTAGATTCGGCGACGGCGGCGATGCTCGTTCACAGGGCTATCGGTGACAACCTGACGTGCGTCTTCGTCGACCACGGCCTCCTCAGGCACAGGGAGGCCGAGCAGGTTGTCGAGACCTTCGGCGAGAACTCCGAGGTGCCGCTCGTCCACGTTGACTCCAAGGGGCGTTTTCTGGACAAGCTCGCCGGCGTCACAGATCCCGAGGCCAAACGCAAGATAATCGGCGAGGAGTTCATCCGCACCTTCGAGGAGGAGGCCGGGAAGCTGGAGGACGCCACCTTCCTGGTGCAGGGTACGCTCTACTCCGACGTCATAGAGAGCGGGACGCGCGACGCCGCGAAGATCAAGAGCCACCACAACGTGGGCGGCCTCCCCGAGGTAATGGACCTCGACCTCGTAGAGCCCTTGAGGAACCTGTTCAAGGATGAGGTTCGCGTCGTGGCCGCCGAGCTCGGGATGCCAGAGAGGCTCGTCTGGCGTCAGCC
>DASUPX010000504.1:0-3269 GCA_036280905.1 Rubrobacter sp.
GTCCAACGCGCCCCCGGGTTCGACGTTCCGGACTTTCTCGCCGCCGGCCCCAGAGACTTGCTGGTACCCGGCGCTTACCTGGAGGAGGCCAGGCAGATCCTCGAGGACACAACGGGGCTCGGGTCTTACGTGCCTTAGAGAGCTTTGCTAGAGGCCTACTGTCTTCAAGGGCGAGGTGTCAGCTGTCAGACAAGAAAAAAGAGCTGATGGCTCTCTTTCGAGAGGATTGGTCCTGCAACACGCTGCCAGGCGATAGGGATGCTCAATCGTCGACCGGTTTGGCCATGATGATGTCGGTCGGGGTATAGCCCACCTTTTCGTAGAGGGCGCGCGCTGCCTGGTTGTGGCCGAAGACGTGAAGCTCTACCCTGCCAGCGCCAAGCTCCCTGGCCCTATCTTCTGCGAGGTGCAGCATGCGCTCGGCGTAGCCCCTGCGGCGGTACTCTTCGTGGACGACTATGTCGTAGATCCAGAGCGCGCGGCCCGCCCCGGAGTCTCGCGGGGAGATCCAGAGGTAGCCAACCTCGGTCTGGTCGGACTCGTCCCTGACCGAGTAGAGGTAATGATCCCGGGTAAGCGGGCCATCGGGCAGTAACCCGTCTAGCTCTCTCGCCGCTCTGTCCTCGGCCTCATCCTCGGGCCAGACGCCAGCCCGTACCTTGTCGGCCGCGTAGTCGCGCACCAGGCGCTCCCGGTACTCGCGAAACCGTGCTCCTTCCAGGTGAACGACCCTGACGTCCTCTGGTTCATGTGCGGACATCGCCTCAGGCCCGCGAGAGCTTCAGGACGGCCAGCTCAACCTGGAAATCGTCTGGAAGGTTGCTTCCGCCTTTCAGGCCGCCCTCTAGGTCCCGGATCGCGGCCAACGCAAAGTCCAGGTCCTCGTCGCCGAGTTTTCTGCCCTGTTCGTCCAGCTTGCGTGCCACGAACGGGGGCACCTTCAGTACGCTCGCTATCTCACGCTGGGGGGTACCGCGGTCTAGAAGAGCGCGGGCGCGGGCGACAAGCTGGAACTGGCGCCGGATCATGAACGTCAACCGCAGCGGGGGCTCGCCGGTGGAGATCAGGTTCTCCAGCAGCCAGAGCGCCCTGTCCCGCTGCCCCGCGGCCAGCGCGTCGACGAAGGCGAAGATGTTGGACTGGACGTCCGGCGGGCACAATGCCGCGACGTCGTCGTGGGTCGCCTGGCCGTCACCGACGTAGAGCGCGAGCTTCTCCGTTTCTTGCAGAAGGCGCATCTTGTCCTCAGAGCAGCGGGTCGTGAGGTCCTCTGCCACGTCCTCGGGAAGGTCGAGGCCACGCTTTCTGGCGTGGCCCACCAGCCACCTGACCAGGGCCTTGCCCGTCGGCTGCTCGAAGGTGTGGACCTCCCCAGACTTCTTGACCGCCGAGAGCAGCCGCTCGCGGGCGCCCAGCTTGGTGCCGATCAGGATTAGATCGGACCCCGGGGACGGATTCTGCAGGTAGTCGACGATGACGGCTTTCTGGGCGGCGTTCCAGGCATCCAGGTTGCGCAAGACCACGAACGGTCCTTCCCCGAAGAGCGAGAAGGAGTTGCACGCAGAAACGATACCGTCAGGACCGGTCACCGAGGCGTCGAATGCCTCCACGTTGCGGCCCTTGCGCAGCTTCTCCACGCCGCGCGACTTGCGATCGTCGTCGTCGCCCAGGAGCAGGTAGACAGCCATACACGAATTCTACAGCAGCGCATCGGCATTTCAGCCCGGGGCTTCGCGGCTCGTCGTTCGGTCAGTCGATGCTTACACGTCTACTAGGGGCACGACGCGTTCGCGAAACATCTCCAGCTGGTGTAGCTCGTTCCAGACGGGCCAGAGAAGGATGCACCGCGCGCCGGCAGCGCGAAGGGCCACGAGCTTCTCGGCGCATTCTTCGGGGTGGCCTACCAGGAGACGTTCGCGCAGTTGTCCGGGGGGACGTCGGAGCATGGGGCCAAGTACGGTGTCACAGATCTGATCGGCCTGTAAAGGGTCTTCTGTGGTGTGGAGAAACATGGTGGCGATGGCGTTCGGGAACCGATCCGGGTCTTTGCCGGCGGCGGCGAGGTGTTCTCCGAGTCGAGCCCGCGCATCGTCGAACTCCGCGGGGGTAGTGTTGTAGGCGGAGGCCAGCCAGCCATCGCCCAGGCGGGCCGTGCGGCGAAGTCCGGCCTCCGAGCCCCAGCTGCCGATCCAGATGGGGGGTCCCGACCGGGCTGGCCGCGGCTCCAGATCAACGCCAGCGGTCGAGTAGTACGCGCCCCTGAACGGTGCTACGTCTCGGCTCCAGAGGGCGCGCAGCGTCCCTACCGCCTCGTCGAGGCGTTTGAACCGCTCGTCGAAGGGGATGTCGACGGCGGTGTAGTCCCTTTCGGAGGAGCCGGGTCCCAACCCTGCTATGAGACGGCCGCCGGAGAGGATGTCTATGGCGGCCAGGCTCTTGGCCAGGGCGATCGGTCCCCTGACTACCGGGAGGGCTACCGTGGTCATCAGGTCCATACGTCCGGTTGCCTCGAGCACCGCGGAGAGGGCCGTCGGACCGTCCAGCCATGGTCGGGAGAACAGGAGGTGATCGTTGACCGCAAGCGCAGTGAAGCCGAGCCTCTCGGCGGTCTCGGTGTACCGGATCAGGTGTCGGTAGGCAGGGGGCCTATCGCCGAAGCCTATCAATGGAAGATGTACGCCGTAATCCATGCGATACCCACCATCCCGGGACGTCTTGCCTGCAGTGAAGATATCGGGGGTCGGCCCGGACCGCAACACCTCGGGCCCGCGACCGGGCTCGCCCTCGTTCCCGATGAGATCATGGGCACCGTCTCACTCATCCGCGCCTGAGACTACGGGCGGGCTTCGTAGACCAGGTTGAATGGCGTCTCGGCGACCCGCCGGAAGCTCGAGAAGCCGCCGGCGGTTACCACTTCGCGCACCCGCTGTTCCCCGGCCTGGGCGCCGAGGGCGAGACCCACCTCCTGGTCCCTGGAGTTCGGCACGCAGATGGTGGTGGAGGCGGAGTAGAAGATCCTACCAACCGGGTTGAGGTTGTCCTCGAGACGGTCACCCGCGTAGGGCTCCACGATCATCCAAGTCCCGTCGGGCTTGAGGCTTCGCCTGACGTGGGCCGCCGCCCCAACCGGGTCGCCCATATCGTGGAGCGCGTCGAATACGGTCACGAAATCGTAGTCCAGCCCCCGATACTCTTTGGCCGGGGCGACCTGGAAGTCGCAGCGGTCCGAGATCCCGGCTCTAGATGCGGCCTCACGGGCAGCTTCGACT
>DASUPX010000505.1:0-6911 GCA_036280905.1 Rubrobacter sp.
GATCGAGCTCGACGTCGGCGCCCAGCGAGCGCAGGCCGTCCACGTGAAAATTGAACTTTCTCAGGCCCAGGTTACAGCCGCCCGGGGCGGAGACCTCGGCCTCGCCGAAACGCGCCACGAGGGGTCCGAGCACAACGAGGCTGGCCCGCATCTGGCGCACCAGCTCGTAGGGGGCCGTGTAGGAGTGAACGGTGGAGGCGTCTATCTCCCGGGTGCTCCCGGAGAAGCTCGTCTCCACGCCAAGCTCGTCCAGGAGGGCCAGCATGGTGTAGATGTCCTTGATACGCGGCACGTGGTGCAGCGTGGTCTTGCCCGGCGCCAGTAGCGCGGCGGCGACGAACTTCAGGGCGGCGTTCTTCGCCCCCGAAACCTCGACCTCGCCCTCCAGGCGTCTATTACCCTCGACGTAAAATCTCTCGGACACGGATCCTCCCCGGTACGTGCTCGCCTCCCGGTCCGTTTGTTCGGACTCGTAATACTACTATGCCCCCGCAAGGTTACGCCACGGCAACAACAGTATTACGACTGCGTTAATACCCGCGGTACCGCTCTCCCTCCGTGGGTGCTAGCGCCCGAGGGCGCCAGCTCACGGCGCTAGCTTCCGCCGTACTTGCGCGCCAGGCGTACCAGGTTCTCCCCCATGCGCTGGCGGCGCTCTATCTCGGCGGTTACCCTATCACGATCCTCGTCATCTTCCGAGACCTCCGAGAGCTCCCGTTCGGCCTCCTCCACCCTCGACTCGGCCGCGTCGACGTCGATCTCCTCAACAGAGACGGCCTCCTCGACGAGCACCTGCACCAGGTTTTCGGAGACCTTGAAGAAGCCGTCGGAGGTGGCGTAGACGAGCTGGTCATCGCCCTCCTTGATGCGGACCTCCCCAACCTCCACGGTGGAGACAAGCGGCGAGTGATCCACCAGCACCCCGAGGTCGCCGTCGGCGATGCGGGCTACGACCAGGTTCGCCTCGCCGTCGTAGATGACCTCCTCCGGCGTGATAACCCGGCAGATTAGCTGCCGACCTTCCCTGCGTTGGCCGTTGTCCTCAGCCACTATCGCCCATCATTCTCGTCGTTCCCGCCGGACTCTTGCTCCCCGGAATCCTCGTCGGAGTCCTCGGTACTGGCCTCCGCACGACCCGAGTCCTCGGAGGTCTCCTCGTCGGATTCCTCGCTTGATTCCTCTTCGTCCTCGTCGCTCAGGCCCCGCGCCTTCTCGACCGCCTCGTCTATGGTGCCGACGAGGTAGAAGGCCTGCTCGGGCAGGTCGTCGTGCTTGCCCTCGACGACCTCCTTGAACGAGCGAATGGTCTCGTCCAGCTCCACGAACTTGCCCTCCATGCCGGTGAACTGCTCGGCGACGAAGAAGGGCTGGGAGAGGAAGCGCTGCAGGCGCCTGGCCCGGCCAACGATCACCTTGTCCTCCTCCGAGAGCTCGTCGATGCCGAGGATGGCGATGATGTCCTGAAGCTCCTTGTAGCGCTGCAGGACGTTCTTGACCTCCTGGGCGACCGCGTAGTGCTCGTCGCCGACCACGGCCGGGTCGAGGATCGTGGATGACGAGCTCAATGGGTCGACCGCCGGGTAGATGCCCTGGGCGGCAAGCGAGCGGGAGAGCTCGATCGTTGAGTCGAGGTGGGCGAACACCGTGAACGGGGCGGGGTCCGTAAAGTCGTCGGCCGGCACGTATACGGCCTGGAAGCTCGTGATCGACCCTTTCTTGGTCGAGGTAATGCGCTCCTGCAGGGCGCCCATCTCCGTTCCGAGCGTGGGCTGGTAGCCGACCTCGGAGGGCATACGGCCCATCAGGGCGGAGACCTCGTTGCCGGACTGGACGAAGCGGAAGATGTTGTCGACGAAGAAGAGCACGTCCTGGCCGAGCTCCTCGCGGAAGTACTCGGCGAGCGTAACTCCCGTCAGCCCGACGCGGAAGCGGGCGCCGGGCGGCTCGTTCATCTGCCCGAACACGAGCCCGACGTTCTCTAGGATGCCGGCCTCCTGGAACTCGCCGTAGAGGTCGTTGCCCTCGCGGGTGCGCTCGCCGACGCCGGCGAACACGGAGGTGCCCTCGTACTGCAGGGCTATGTTGTTGATCAGCTCCTGGATAACGACCGTCTTGCCCACCCCGGCGCCGCCGAAGAGGCCGACCTTGCCGCCCCTGAGCACGGGACAGAGCAGGTCTATGACCTTGATGCCTGTGACGAACTGCTCGGACTGGGTCGTGAGGTCCTCGAACCTCGGGGCGGGGCGGTGTATGGGCCAGTAGTCCTCGGGATCTTCCACGGGCCCCGCCTCGTCCACGGGGTTTCCGAGCACGTCGAGCACGCGTCCGAGCACGTTCTTGCCCACAGGCACCGCTATGGGGCGGCCGGTGTCCGTGGCGTCCACGCCGCGCCTGAGACCGTCGGTCGAGGCCATGGCCACCGTGCGGACCATGTCGTCCCCGAGGAGCTGCTGCACCTCGAGGGTGAGCTCCGTGGTCTCCTCGTTCACCTCGAGATCCACGGTGACGGCGTTGAAGATCTCCGGTATGTCCTCAGGCGAGAACCGGACGTCGACGACCGGTCCCTTGACCTCGACGACGGTCCCGACGCCCGACTTACGTTCTTCGCGTCCGTCCCTACCGTCGTTTTCCTGCTGGGCGGCGTGACCGTTGTCTACCTCGCCCCTCTCACCACCGAAGGTCGTCCGGTTGAAGGACTGCCCGCTCTCGCTCTCTGACATACAAGTTTCCTTTCTCTAGCCCGCGGAGAGGGCCTCCGCACCGCCGACGATCTCCAGTATCTCCTGTGTGATCTGGGCCTGACGCGCCTTGTTCATCTGCAAGGTAAGGTCGCGCACCAGATCGTTCGCGTTGTCCGTAGCGTTCTTCATGGCCGTCATCCTGGCGCCGTGCTCACCGGCGGCACCTTCTAGAAGCGCCTGCCACACCATCGTCTCCACGTAGCGCGGGACGAGCCTCTTGAGCAACGTCTCGGCGTCGGGGACGTACTCCATGTAAGAGGCGCTGTCGTCCTGTTCCTCGTCGCCTTCCTCTACCACGGGCAGGAGGCGTTTCACGACGGGGGTCTGGGTCAGCGCGCTGTCGAAGCGGTTGTAGACCAGGTAGACCTCGTCGGCCTCCTCGTCCTCGAAGAGGTTCGTGAGGGCGGAGCCGATCTCGCGCGCCTTCTCGTAGGCCGGGTTGTCGGTGAAGCCGGTAAAGACCTCGGCCAGTTCTACGCGCCTGAAACGGAAGAAGGCGACGGCCTTGCGACCGCTCGCGACCTGAAGCGCGTTCTGGTCCTTCTCGTTCCTGAGGCCGACGGTCCTACGGAGTACTTGCGCGTTGAAGCCGCCGGCGAGGCCGCGGTCCGCGGTTAGCGTGCAGATCGCGACGCGGTTCACCTCCCGCCCCACGAGGAGTGGGAGGTCCCCGGAGGCGCTGCCGGCCACGTCGCGCATCATCTCCTCGACGTTCTCGGCGTAGGGACGGGCCTTTTTCACCCTGGCCTCCGCCTTGCGGAACTTCACCGAGGAGACCGTCTGCAAGGCCGAGAAGACCCTGGACTGGTTCTTGACGGTGTTGATCTGCCGCTGGAGATCCCTGGCGGTGGCCAAGTTCTAGCCCTCCTCTTCCTCGTCGTCTCCTGGGGACACCTCGACGAGGCTCGTCTGCCCCGGCTCGAAGTTATCGTTGAAGTTCTCGATGGCCTCGTCCAGCTTCTGCCCGTTCTCGTCGGAGAGCTTCTGTTCGTCGCGGATCGAATCCAGCACCTCGCCGTGGGAATCACGCATGAAGTCGCGGAACTGGCGCTCCCAGTCCATCACCACGTCGGGCTCTACCTCGTCCAGGTAGCCGTTGGACGCGGCGTAGAGGACCACGACCTGCTCCTCGACGGGCATGGGGTCGAGCTCCCCCTGCCTCAGGATCGCCGTCAGGCGCTCGCCCCGGTTGAGGGTCTGCTGCGTCGCCCTGTCCAGGTCGCTCCCGAACTGGGCGAAGCTCGCCAGCTCGCGGTACTGGTTCAGGTCCAGACGAAGCGTACCGGCAACGTCCTTCATGGCCTTGATCTGCGCCGAAGAGCCCACGCGGCTCACCGAGTTGCCGGTGTCGATGGCGGGACGCTGGCCCGAGTTGAACAGGTCGGAGTCGAGGAAGATCTGGCCGTCCGTGATGGAGATGACGTTGGTCGGGATGTACGCCGAGATGTCCCCGGCCTTGGTCTCGATAACCGGCAACGCCGTGAGCGAACCTCCACCTGCGGCGTCCGAGAGCTTGGCGGCCCGCTCCAGAAGGCGGGAGTGCAGGTAGAAGACATCGCCGGGATAGGCTTCGCGGCCTGGCGGACGCCTGAGCAAGAGCATCATCTGGCGGTAGGCGACGGCGTGCTTGGAGAGGTCGTCGTAGATGAGGAGCGAATCCTCGCCGCGGTTCATGAAGAACTCGCCGATGGCGCAGCCCGAGTACGGGGCCAGGTACTGCAGCGTCGCCGACTGGGCCGCCGAGGCGTTCACGACAGTGGTGTACTCCATCGCGCCGGCCTCTTCCAGGGCGGCTACCACGCCCGCCACGGTCGAGTCTTTCTGGCCTATGGCGACGTAGACGCACTTCACGTTCTGGTCGGCCTGGTTGATGATGGTGTCTAGCAGGATCGAGGTCTTGCCCGTCTTCCTGTCCCCGATCACGAGCTCGCGCTGCCCACGCCCGATGGGGATCATGGCGTCGATGGCCTTGATGCCCGTCTGGAGCGGCTGCTTGACCGGCTGGCGCCTGATGATGCCAGGCGCCACTATCTCCACCGGAAGCGTCTCTTCGGCTTCGATCTCGCCCTTGCCGTCCATCGGACGCCCAAGGGCGTCGATGACCCGTCCGAGAACGCCCTCACCAACGGGTACGCTCGCGAGGCGCTCGGTGCGCGTCACGGTGTTACCCTCCTGGATGTGGGTGTCGTCGCCAGCGATGATGACGCCGACGTTGTCCTCCTCCAGGTTCAGGGCGAGACCGGTGATCTTCTCCCCGCGGGAATCCTCGAACTCCAGCATCTCCTGGTACATCGCGTTGGTCAAGCCGTGGACACGCGCGATGCCGTCCCCGACCTCGAGCACCTGTCCGACCTCCTCGGTCCTGACGCGGTTCTCGTAATCCGTAATAGCGCCTTTCAAGATGGAGGAGATCTCCTCCGGCCTGAGCCTTCCCACTAAACTACGCTCCTCTCGAGCATGCCTTCTCGGAGGCTTTCGAGCCGCCCCCGAATACTGCCGTCCATCATGCGCCCCGCGTACCGGAAGACGGCGCCCCCGATGAGCCCGGGGTCTACGTTCGTCTCCAGGATGATCTCCCGGCCTTCGAGTACCCCTCTGAGCCTGTCTCTGAGCCTGTCGCGCTGATCCTCCGAGAGCTCCACAGCGGTCGTTACCTCGACCTCTATCCTTCCCAGGTGCTGCTTGACGAGCTCCTCGTAGCGGGCGAGTACCTCTTTCAGTACCTCTTCCCGACCGTTGTCCACGAGCACTTTGAGAAAGTTGGTGGTCGAGGTCTTCATGCCTTCGGTCAGGCCGTCGAGGGCCCGGCGCTTCTGGCGTTCGGGCACCTGTCCCCCGTAGAAGAAAAGCCTGAGCTCCTCGCTGTCGTGCAGCGCCTCGACGAACTCTCCGAGGTCAGACAACACCTCCTCGAGCTCGTCCCGCTCACGCGCAGCCCCGAAGAGGGCCTCGGCGTAGGTGGAGACGGCACTCAAGCGGTTCCGCTCCTGCTTCCGGCCACTTCGCTTTCGAGGTCGTCGAGGGCCTGGGAGATGAGGCGCTCGTGCTCGTCGCGGTCTATGGAGCGGCCGATGACCTGCTCGGAGGCCTGCACGACCATGTCGGCGACCTCGCTACGTACCTCGCGCACCGCCGATTCGCGCTCCCTATCTATCTCCTCGCGGGCGCGCTGGATGATGCGGTCGCCCTCCTCGCGGGCCTCCCTCTTGGTCCGCTCGCGCTGGGCTTCGGCCTGCTTGCGGGCCTCGTCCAGGATGCGGCGCCCCTCCCCACGGGCCTCCTCGATCTGGCGCCTGTACTCGGCCAGGAGCTCGCGGGCCTCGGCCCGCGTCTTCTCGGCCTCGTCTATGGACTGCTCGATCTGGGCCTGACGGTCCTGGATCTGCTTGCGGATCGGCGGGTACACGTACCGGACCAGCAAGAACAGCAGGATGAAGAAAGTTATGACCTCCCAGAAGATCAGGCTGGTGTTACCCAGGTCGAAGATCCCCGTCGGGTCCAGTTGTGCTAGCACCATTGCCATGGGCACCCCCTTCCCCGCGCTCCTAGAGCACGAAGGCGATGAGCAGGGCGAACACGATGCCGTAGAGAGCGAACGCCTCCACGAGACCGATCCCCAGGAACATGAGCGTCCTGGTCTGGTCGAAAGCCTCGGGCTGGCGGTGGATCGAGGCTATGGTCTGGCCGATCAGATACCCCATCCCGGCCCCCGGACCGATGACCGCAGTTCCTGCGGCGATGCCTACCCCGATCATGGTGACGTCGCCGCTCGCCTGCAGCAACGCCAGCATGGGTACTACGAGTGCCAATACATCCATCTTTGCTCCTTTCGCCTCTCGGCTGACTCTATCGACTTACCTTTGACGCTTACTAGTGATCACGGAACATCGCCAGTTCGATGTAAACCTGCGTGAGTATAGCGAATATGTATGCCTGCAAAACCGCCACGAAGATCTCGAACCCGTAGAACACCACGGATAGGGGCACGGAGACGACCGCGACGATCGTGCCGAAGTACAGGATGAGCCCCAGGAACACGTAGATGATGAGGTGCCCGGCCAGGATGTTGGCGTAGAGCCGCATCCCGAGCGTCAAGGGCTTGGTGAACTCGCCCAGTACCTCGATGCTCCACATGAACGGCACCATCACGGGCTTGAGCGGCAAGCCGGG